>CACXHC010000229.1 GCA_902767285.1 uncultured Ruminococcus sp. | reverse complement strand
TTGCTTCTTTTTTTTTCAAAAAAAAGAAGGCGGGGGTTTGGGGGCGGCAGCCCCCAAGCAGGGTTTCAGGGGCGGCAGCCCCTGAGCATAAAAAATCACAATTTAGAGTAGCCGTAACTATTGACGAGAGCTTCGATTTTTTTGCCTTCACCGCAGAATGGGCAGCGGTTGGGTTTATAGCTTTGATAATCGCCGAGGTCGTTCGGATCAAAAATGGAGCTTACAGGGTGACCGTCACATTCGCCAACGGTGGCAAAGATAGCTGCGACTCCGACCACGTTTCCGCCATAGTAATTAATAGCGTCCATAGCGGCTAAGGCACTTTTTCCGGTTGTTACCGATGCAGCGACAACAAGCACGTTCTTTCCTGTAATCATGGGGGTGTGATTGTCACGGAACATCATCTGACCACCTGATATATATTCGGGAGAGATTACGTTTATTGGCTGATTTGCGTTTATGTTAAGATAATGGTCTTCTGTGATGATCTGTGCCATACAAGTTGCAACAACTTCCATACCGTCAATGCAGAGGATACTGTCTATAATCGTTTTTGAGCGGTAAGATTCCGAGAGTTCTTTGGCAACAGCCTTTGCTTCGGCAAGATTCATTTTTTGTGTTGTAACATCAACAAAATAATTTGTGTGGCTGTGCATTGTTGCAAAATGTCCCTTTTTAACACGGAGGTTAACCTCGCTGTTTTTCGTTCTTATAAGATATTCTTCGCCCATGTTTACACCTCATTAAAATAAAATATTTCGCATTAATAATTTTACTACATTTTAAAGAATAAATCAAGTATTTTTAACCAATTGTTATAACTTGATCAAATAAAACATAAAACCTATTTTTTATTATTTCGTTATTTTCGTGAAAATGTCCCGCAAACCACTTTTTGAAATCGAGAGTATTGTATAACCAATCAAAATATCCCGTAAGTTCGGAATCATGCATATCGGGAATCTTGTGTAAGTAATGATTTATAAATGGTGCCGGAATCGTATGCGTAATTACATAATCAACTTTATAATTGCATTTTTTGAGAGTTTTTTCGGCTTCGTTGTAATCGTCGTTAGACGGCAGTTCGTCTTTGAACCAGCTTTCGCCCTCTCTTCTGAATGCTTTATCTACCGAGTAAGCACCGCCCATTGTAAAAAAGCTCTTTCCATCTATAACGAATATTTGTCCACGCATAAGATGATGGATATTATCCGATATTTTGTGAGTTTTTCCGCCGTATTTTTCAACTATGGGATATGTGTTGAGTTTGTCGAAATCCTCGTGATTTCCGTCAATGAACAAAAATTCATAAGGCAGATTTGTCAGGTTTTCGAGTGCGATTTCGGCGACTTTTCTACGCCAAACAAATCCAAAATCTCCGCAAACAATTATTGTACTGTTTTCGGGAATGGCGTTATCGTTTATGCGATCTAAAAATTGGTCATAATAACCGTGCGTATCGCCCGTGATGTATACCATAAATCGATCCTCCTAAAATTATACTTTCCCTTATTATTATATCATATTAATGCAATTTTGCAACTGATATTGATTCGTTATTCAAAATAAGGTCTTGCAAAAGATGCGTATAGGTATTATAATGTATTTGTATAAATCGAAAAGAAAGGATTTTTTTGAGTATGTATAAAATTCTTGAAAAAACATCACTCAATCCATCAATGACAAAAATGGTGGTAGAGGCTCCGCATATTGCAAAAAAAGCGAAACCCGGACAATTTATCATATATAGAGTTGACGAATACGGAGAGAGAGTTCCGCTCACCATAGCCGATACAGATAAAACCGCCGGTTCAGTAACTATTATTTATCAAAAAGTAGGGGCAAGCACGATGCTTCTCGATACGCTTAATCAAGGAGATTTTATTCTTGATTTCGTTGGCCCTCTGGGAGTTCCAACCGAACTTGACGGATACAAAAGAGTTGCCGTTGTCGGTGGCGGAGCAGGCTGTGCGATAGCATATCCGCAAGCGAAGGCACTTTTTAATATGGGCGTGTATGTTGATGTTATAGCAGGATTTAGAAACACCGATTTAATTATTCTTGAAAACGAAATGAAAGCGGTAAGCAACAATCTTTATATGATGACCGATGACGGTTCAAACGGCAACAAGGGATTTGTTACCAACGCTCTTGAAAATAATATCAAAAATGGTGCAAATTATGACCTTGTAATAGCAATAGGCCCTGTTCCGATGATGAAGGCGGTTTGTTCTTTGACAAAGCAGTACAACATAAAAACAATAGTTTCGATGAATCCCATAATGATAGATGGAACTGGAATGTGCGGTGGATGCAGATTGACTGTCGGCGGAAAAACAAAATTTGCTTGCGTTGACGGCCCTGATTTCGATGGTCACGAGGTCGATTTTGACGAACTCATGAAACGAAATGTCATGTACAGAACAGCAGAGCAGAAAGCTCGTGAAAAAGGCTGTCGCCTTATAAATAATGTGGAGGTTGATTAATATGCCGAATATGACTCCTGTAAAAACGCCTATTCCCGAACAAGACCCAAATGTCAGAAATAAAAATTTTGACGAAGTATCCACGGGATATACTGTTGAAATGGCTCTGAATGAGGCTTCACGCTGTCTTAACTGCAAAACTCACCCATGTGTGAGCGGTTGTCCCGTTAATGTTCAAATTCCGAATTTTATAGCGGAAGTAGTAAAAGGCGATTTTGAGCAAGCATATAAAATAATAACTCAGTCGAGTTCACTTCCGGCAGTATGCGGAAGAGTCTGTCCTCAGGAATCTCAATGCGAGGCTAATTGTGTCAGAGGTAAAAAAGGCGATAGCGTGGGAATCGGCAGACTCGAAAGATTTGTTGCCGATTATCACATGAATAATTCTACCGAAGAAGTTATCAAGCCTGAAAGCAACGGTCATAAAGTAGCGATTATTGGTTCGGGGCCGTCCGGACTTACCTGTGCAGGTTCACTTGCTAAAAAGGGATACGAAGTCACCGTTTTCGAGGCTTTTCACGTTGCGGGCGGTGTGTTGATGTATGGTATTCCCGAATTTAGACTTCCGAAAACGATTGTTCAGAAAGAGATAAGCAATCTTAAAAAACTCGGTGTTGATATAAGAACTAATATGGTTATGGGAAAAGTCATGTCGATAGATGAGCTTTTTGAGGACGGTTACGAAGCCGTATTTGTAGGCACGGGAGCCGGACTTCCTAATTTTATGAATATGGAAGGCGAGGGACTTATCGGGGTATATTCGGCGAACGAATTTTTAACAAGAATAAATTTGATGAAAGCATACAAAGATGATTACGATACTCCTATAATCAGACCGAAGAATGTCGCAGTTGTCGGCGGCGGAAATGTTGCAATGGATGCCGCAAGAAGTGCGTTACGACTCGGTGCAGAGAACGTATATATAGTATATCGCCGCAGTGAGGAAGAAATGCCGGCTCGAAATGAGGAAATCCACCACGCAAAAGAAGAGGGTGTTCAGTTCAAACTTCTCAGAAATCCCGTAAGAGTAATCGGCGATGACAGCGGAAAAGTCACAGGCCTTGAGTGCGTGGAAATGGAACTCGGCGAACCCGATGCAAGCGGTCGCCACAGACCATCACCCAAAGCAAATTCCGAGTTTGTTCTTGACGTAGACGCAGTTATAATCGCAATCGGCAACGCTCCGAATCCGCTTATACGCTCCACAACTCCGGGACTTGAGGCAAACAAAAAAGGCTGTATCATCGTTGACGAAAAAACAATGGCTACATCAAAAAAGGGCGTTTACGCCGGCGGCGATGCCGTAACAGGTGCCGCCACCGTTATAAAAGCTATGGGAGCAGGCAGGCAGGCGGCACAGTCTATCCATGAGTATTTAACTGCTTTGTG
>CACXHC010000228.1 GCA_902767285.1 uncultured Ruminococcus sp. | reverse complement strand
GCTGCTGACATTCCATTCAAAACGAAATTCACAGAGAACACTCTGAAATAGAATCGTGTATCATCGTGTTTAAGCATTATTTCTTTTCCCTCTTTGAGCAAGCTGGCTGGATCGTTTACATATTTTCTACGTTTCATAAGATAACACCCCTATGAATAGTATACTATATCATTTCTAATTAGTCAATGTAAATTTCTTTATGTCGTTTACTATATATGTGATTTATCTCCGGAAACTATTATGAGCATTACAGGTAGAGATTGGATTTTATCCATTGTTTAAACATGAAGTAGTATTAATTGGATATTCGAGTTTATTATTTTTCTTCGTCCACAACGAGCGTTGCCGAGCCGTATGCTTTGAACGGATTGCCGTTTTCATCACGCTCAAGCGTGTACCTCACATGGAACGGAACATGCCCGACAGTCAGAGGTATAACAGCCTCCAGATTATCTACTTTGCCTTGTATAAGGTCACGATGCCATTGTCTGTACATATCGGCATACTCAGGCGGGAAAATACCGTTTTCGATAACAGGCTCGGGATAATTCTCCACAACGGGCGGTAATTTGAGATCACGCATACACCTATAACATGGGTGCATTTTCATAGTTGCAAGGTCTACTTCCCAAGCGTAAACATTAGCGTGTTCACTTGCAAAGCGGAAACGGCGTTCGCTCTCGTACAACTCATTGTAGTGTATCTTTTCGGCGGTGATGTTTTGTACCATCGAGTAGAAAAGGTATTGGTTATCTGTTTTGCCGATCATACGAATATAACTGCGTATGCAGATTTTGTCTTCGCCACATGTTTTTGAGCATACCACACGCCATGTATCACAAACTTCCTCTTCTTTTGATGCGATAGCTCGTTCAAGTGTGTTTATAAAAATTATGCGGTTTTCTTCGTCCATTCCATAAAATGGATCGCCGTTGATAAGCTCTTGTTCGTCAACATTCATTACAAGCTCACGCATATATTTTTTATTGACACGCAGTATCTCGCAATTGCCGTTCTGATATGTAAATATTGCGGCACCGCCTACGAAATTGTTGAAGATAAGAGTTTCCATCGATTTCGGATCCCAAAATTTGCCTGCGTCCATCGCACTGATAAGGTCGAGTGCAGGAGTAACGGGTTCATGCTCAATCTGCTGCATCTTATTGATAAACTCTTCTTCTGTAACTGGCTTTGAGTAAAGATAACCCTGAATATACTTGCAACCGATGCTTTTCATGTAATCGGCCTGCTCCATTGTTTCAACGCCTTCGGCGATGATGGGTGTATCAAGCCATTTCGCCATTTGCACAATTGCACTGATTATTGTACCGCCTCTGCCACCGATCTCACCGCTGAGAAAACGCATATCGAGCTTTATCACATCGAAAGAAAGATCTTTGAGAATATTCAGTGACGAATAGCCACTGCCGAAATCGTCCATCTCGACGATGTAGCTGTATTCGTGCAACTTTTTCAGTGTGTTTGAAACGAGTTCCATACCGCCGATAGATGAAGTTTCGGTCATTTCAACGTGCAGATATTTTACAGGTATGTCGTATTTTTTGCGGATTGCCTCTATTTTGTCAACGTAATCTGTCTTTATAATATCGTAGCGTGACATATTCACCGATACAGGGACAGGCGTAATTGCTCTGTCAAGACAGCCGTGCAGCATTTTACACACCAACTCAAAAACAGCAAGGTCAGCACGGCTGATAAGATCGTTCTTTTCGAGAACGGGGATAAAGTCGGACGGGTACTGCATACCGTGTTCGGCGTCTTTCCATCGCATCAGTGCCTCCGCACCAATCATGCGACCGGTGATGTGGTTTATTTTTGGCTGATATGTCACAAAAATATCACCCGAGATTATCGCTTTGTCAAAACATTCAAGTAGCTCCTGTTCCGTCATTCTTTTGCTCATAATATAATTCTCCTCCTTATTGTCCGATTTATAAAATATTTTTTTATTATATACGCAAATTGTGTGAATGATTGAACGTACTGCAAGTAAATCGGTATGCGTTAATTATATCAAATATGGAACTGCCCGTCAACAGTCAATCGGATTTTTGTCGGCAACAGTATTTCATATTTTTTTACTATGATTATCATTCATGGTTATTGAGAATTGTAGAGGATTTATGCACAAAAATCCTGAAACAACAAAATCGGCGAACAGTTAAAAGCTGCTCGCCGATTTTGCATAATATTCAAAAAATTACGTTTATACTTTTACCGTTTTACCGATTTTTTTATTATCACCCATACCGGCACTGAAACGAATTATAGCAAGAGCATCGTTTGCAGTTATAACGCCATCGCCGTCAATATCTGCAAGAACAAACACAAGGGGAGAGGTTGGCTCCATACCAGCACTCGCACGAAGTGCGGTCAAGGCATCTGAAGCAGTAACGATACCGTCATTATCGAGGTCGCCAATTGTATGAGTTTCGCACTCGTCTGTATCTATATTAGGCTCTGTATCGGTGTCAGAGTCCGAGGTTATATCTGTTTGGGTATCGGAATCCGAAATAACATCTGTTTGAGTGTCAGAATCCGAAATAATGTCTGTTTGGGTATCGGAATCCTCTTCGGTATCAACTACTATGATCAAATTATCCTCGTTAAAGATTCTTTCTTGATCTCCGTCCAAAAGAACATACGGAATTTTTTCTTTCTCGGCATACTGATGAGCAGCGGAATCTGTGTAGCAATAAACTACACATCCGGTTGTATTTTCAAGTATTGGAGAAACGATTTTTTCGGTTTGTGCCGGAATCAAGAGTTTTCTAAGACCGATATTGTTTGAAAAAGCATCTTTACCTATTGCTTTTACGCTTTCCGGAACAATAAAATCAACGAGTCTTTTACAGTTATCGAATGCACCGACATCTATAACTGTTACAGAGTCGGGAATATCCACACTTTCAACGCCCGAGTACGTCAAAATTCGAGAGGGGATAGCTTCTATACCGTCCTCAAAAGTAACATCAGTCAAATTTGAGCAACCATTAAATGCACCTAATTCAGAGTAATTACTTTTACCTCTTGTAACGCTTTTGGGAATAGTTATGCTTGTAAGACCTGTGCAATTTTCGAACGCAAGGGAATAAAGTTCCTCAAGCTGGTTCGGAAGCTTGATTTCAGTGATGTTTTTACAATTTTCAAAAGCACCTGATTCGATTACTTTCACTGTATCAGGAAGATTAACATTTTTAATACCTGTATTACGCATTATATGAGTTGGGATAATCTCTATACCGTCCTCAAAAGTAACATCTGTTAAATTTGTACAGCCTTCGAATGCACCTGTTTCAAAGTAATTACTTTTACCTCTTGTAACGCTTTTGGGAATAGTTATGCTTGTAAGACCTGTGCAATTTTCAAATGCAGAAGAATAAATTTCCTCAAGTTGGCTCGGAAGTTTGATTTCGGTGATATTTGGACAGTTAGCAAACGCATTTCCTTCTATTATTTTAACAGTATCGGGGATAGTTACCTTTTCGATTTTCATATTATAGAAAATCGAACTTGGAACCAACTCTGCACCTTCCTCGAAAATAACTTCTTTAATATTTACACTGCCGTTAAAAGCACCTTCCGAACTGTATTTATCGCTACCTATCTTTAAACTTTTGGGAATAGTCACAGAGGTAAGACCGATACAATCTGCAAAAGCATTTGAATGTAATATTTCAATATTTTCAGGTAAATTTATCTCGGTAAGATTTGAACAAAATGAGAAAGCACTGCTTTCGATTTCTTTAACGCTATCAGGAAATTTTATATTTTTAATTCCTGTATCACGCATTACAAAACCCGGAATAACTTCTATTCCTTCCTCAAAAATAACTTCGGTAAGATTTTCGCATTTATTGAAAGCACCCTGACTGTTATAGTCGGTGTGAGCTTTTTTCAAAGTTTTCGGGATAGTTATAGATGTAAGCCCGGTACAACTTTCAAAAGCTTTTGAGCACAATTCCTCAATATTTTTCGGGAGAGTAACTTCGGAAAGAGAAGTACAATTTTCAAAGGCATTTTCGGATATAATTTTTACACTGTCAGGAAATGTCAGACTTTTGATACCTGTTCCAATAGCCAAACAAGAAGGTATAACCTCAATGCCATCTTCAAAAGTCATTTCGGTAATATTGACACAGCCGCTAAAAGCACTTACTCCGGAGTATTTACTATGAGCATCTTTTAAAGTTTTGGGAATCTTTATACTTTTAAGACCTGTACATTTACCAAAAGCGTTTGATTGAAGTACTTCAATATTATTTGACAACGATAACTCCTCAAGAAGTTCACAATTATGGAAAGCATACTCTTTTATTTCCGTTATAGTATCTGGAATAAATATTCTGTGAACGTTACTGTTAGCAAAACAATTGTTGCCGATAGATGTAACCGTTTTGCCATCTATTTCGGTAGGAATTATAAACTCAACACTCGATTGAGTGTATTTGGTGAGTTCTATAGTATCGTCATCTTTTAAAATATACTCAAAATCACCATAAACAAAAACCTCTTTGTCACTCGCAGTGGATACAGCCGTAAACGGAGCATCGCTTTCGGTATAAGCATTAGCATACATTGTAGATGTAAAAATCGATGTAAGCATGGCAGCCGAAATAACAATTGCGGCGAATTTTTTTACTTTCATCAAAAAGCACCTTCTTGTTAAATTGTCTATAAAAATATGATATAATGATCATAAAAATCATTATATCATATTTTTTATCAAAAAGTCAATTTAGTTTAAATTTGTATTTACGGTTTTTGCATGATATGTTTAAAAAAATGAAAAATAATCTTGAATGTTTTGGGATAAAGTGATACAATGAATATGTATACAATTATTGATTATTTTGTTTGGAAACAAGAAAACACCACAGTATTTTTAAATTATCAGCTGTGGTGTTTTTTCTAATTCTATGAATAATAAAAACAGGAGGTCTATTTATGATTTTTACAAGAGGAATGAGAGATAAAATTGCAAAGTATGCCGACCCTTCGGGCGAAATAGTTGTTGATATGTCTATCAGCGGGGGAGCGGTTTACGATTACTGCTGTTTTGGTGTAGATAAATCCGAAAAGCTATCCGATGACAGATATATGATTTTCTACAACCAAACATCTTCTCCGAATGGTGAAATACGATACCAAGCCGGCAATAACTCGGCAAAATTTGTTTTACGACTTTCACAGCTTCCCGAGTTTATAGATAAACTGATATTCACGGCAAGCATTGACGGCAACGGCGTTATGGGAGATATTTCTCAGCACAAATTTAAAATTTCGCAAAACGGAGTCGAAAAAATCACGATTGACCTCAAGGGCAGTGATTTCAAACAAGAAAAAGCCATTGTTTCGGCGGAACTGTACCGCAAAGACGGATGGAGAATAAATGCGATTGCCGGCGGATTCAACGGCGGTTTGTCTGTTTTGCTTAAGAAGTACGGCGGAGAAGAAGTTTCGAATGCATCTCAACCAGCCGTTCAGAATAATTATCAAGCAGTTCGCACGACCCCTCAGGCGAATTTTCAGCCCTATTCTCAGCCGGTTCGCCCAACTCCTCAGCCGAATTTTCAGCCGGTTCGTCCGACTCCTCAGCCCAATTTTCAGCCGGTTCGTCCGACTCCTCAGCCCAATTTTCAGCCGGTTCGTCCGACTCCTCAG
>CACXHC010000227.1 GCA_902767285.1 uncultured Ruminococcus sp. | reverse complement strand
TCGTTGAACAACATAAAAATTATATAGTAAAAGTTTTTTTTGCTTCTTTTTTTTTCAAAAAAAAGAAGAGAAAATAAGCAACAAATTGGAAGTTTCTCGGGGCTGTTGTTTTTTCACAGCCCCCCGAAAAATCTTACGCAGTTATGCAACTATATCTTTCGCTGTTTATAACGTCCAGCATAAACGTACACGGGTCATAACGACGTGATTTCACCATGTCGAATATTCGGGGAGAGGCACCGCTTACGAGAATTGCTCCCTGCTCGTTTTTGGTTACGGGAACAGCCTCGGTTCGTGATGCTACATTCCAGAATACAACCTGCGGTAAGGTGTAGCCGGCGTCTTCAAATAATTTACGAGCGTACTCAAAGTTTGTTGCAGATGCGTCATTGGTGCAGTAATCGAACTCCATATCCGAAACAATAAACATTGTTGAAGGAAGTTCAGACTGCGACACTTTGTGTTTAACTGCTGTATTGAGTATAAGCTCGAACACTTTTTGTATGTTAGTGTTTGTTGCATCGTCATAATTCATACAATATCTTACTTTATCAAAAATATCGCTGCCCTTTACCTCTACGAGCTGCGGTTTGCTTGAAAAAGTAATGAAGTGATTATGAAATTCGCCCTTGTTTCTTTCGGCAAAATAAATTCCAAGAGAAATAGCAACCTCTATGGGAGCAGGATTAACACGCCAGTACATTGAACCTGAACCATCAACAACAACAATGGAGTTTTCGTTATTTGTGAAATCCTCCAAAGCCTCCCAAGTGGCGTTGAGCGAAGCTTTTGTTGCATCGGACATATTTTTGTTGTTAATGATAGGGCGAACTATCTCATAAGGATAAAGAGTTTTCGTGTTAATTGTCTTTTTTCCCGAAGAAACATCCTCAAGAAAAGCCGCATATCTTTCGCCATCATTTCTAATGAAAGCGGCACGATATTTCAGCATAGCTTTCGAGGGTTGTTTCGAGTAATCGAAAGTGTAGTCTTTCTCACGAAGATTATTCTCTATTATTTTATTGTAAGCACGAAGTTTTGAAAGTGTCTGGCGGTATTCCTTCTCGGTCAAACCCAAGGCAGAAACCATCTTTTTGCCTCTTTTAACAGTTTCAGCGTTAGAGGCGTTCACCGAGGGCATCCATTTTGCCAAAAGCGTTATGGACTTGCCACTCTCCATAGACTCAATGTCTTTTTTGAACTGCTCTTTGACGTACTTAAGCATATCCTCTTCGCAGGGAGTACCAAAAAGGACAAAAAGATCATCATATCTTCCGTACTCTGCTATGTACTCAATATTTTTTCTGACTGATTCAGTGTGAGAAGAGGAAAGCTCTTTAATAATTGTACGGAAAATTCTTCTCTCGCCTATACCGCCTCTGACATCTCTTGTATAAAAGAGGAGTTTCATAGCTATGTCGGGATCTTCGGCATAGGCACGAGCGAATATTTTGTTAATATCTTCGCCTGATTCGTGACGCATACCGCCTATGCGTGCGAAATAATCGACACAATCCGACAAAGAACTTCTGTAAGTAACCGCACCATTTTCAGTAAATGTGCGGTTTGCCTCATTTTTAAGAAATTCCAACATAAATATATACCCTCCAAACATCAGTAGTGATAAAAACAACGTTGTTATATATACAAAGTGCAAAAATTCCTTCAACCAACAAAAAAATATATGCTGTAAGCACTTTTTGGATTATCCTAAAAAATTTAAGGATAACCTTATGTCAACAACGTACAAGACACAAAACTAAGATTGACCGTCTTATAAAAACTTTGCTGTGTGTGTCTTTTGTTTTTTTCAAGGTGCAAAAGTAGTTTCTAAACAAAAAAACTATACCATAAGTATTTGCTGTATGCACCTTACAATTAATATTATACACGTTTTTTATAATTAATCACGGAAAAAAAGTTGCGAAAACTAAATATTTCAATTTTTTTAAAATTATGATAATTAATTCTCATTTATCCAATTTGGTTTTTCGGATATAATCGAAATATCATCGCACTGTATGAATGTTTCACTTGGGTCAACTCGGTTTTTCTCCATTATAAGCTCCCCTATGCGGCTGGCTTTTATAAAACCGCTTTTAGGATTGAGAATACTGTCAACGCATGATATTTCTGCATTTACGCTCGAAAATTCAAAAGCAAAAGTTGTGTTGGTCAGATTACAATTTTTCATTATAAGATTATCTACATAACAAAGTCCCTGCAAACTTTGTATAGTACAATTTATGAACGTGAGATTTTTTGAATTCCACCCCAGATACTCGCTCGAAATAAACGAATCATAAACAGTAACGTTTTCGGAGTTCCAAAAAGCGTCTTTGGTTAAAAGACGGCTGTTGTGTATTTCGATATTTTTACAGTTATCAAAAGTATACTGTCCATGCAAAATGAGATTTTCAATATATATATTTTCGCTGTTCATAGCAAAATAAGTGCCTTTATTTACTGTAATATTTTTCAAATTGACATTTGAGCAGTACCAAAGTGTTTCGGGTGCATTTGTAAAAACCACGTCTTTCAAATAAACATTGTTGCACCTTCTAATATTTTTGGGAGATGCTATCATCGAACGCTCCATTTTAAAATTATTCGTATACCATACTCCCGCACGAGCCGTGTCGTGAAAAACGATGTCGTGTGAATTTATATCTTTGCAGTACCAAACAGGATACCGCCCTCTGAAAGAAACGCCCTCCAAAGTAACATTGTTACATTCCTTCATAGGTGATTCGCCTTTATCAAAAATAACATTAACAATTTTTAAATTTCTTTTTTGATAAATTGCTCTTTCTTCAGTCAAAATATCATTTTTAATGAGCTCCATGCAGAGACCTCCTTTGAGGATTTTTTATTTATTAATTAGATTATATCATAACTTATTTGTGTAATCAAACATATTAATCAAAAAGGAGAAAAATATGCAAATAAATATTGAAAAAGTCTTTAAAATATGTTAAAATAAATAGCGTGGAATATTAAGTACGGAAAGGGTTGCGGTTGAATGATATACATAACAGGAGATACACATGGGGATTATGACGATTTTCTTTTCCGTATGAGACAAACCAACATCGGCAAAGGTGACACGGTTATTATTTGTGGCGATTTTGGATTTATATGGAATACTCCTTTTGAACGAAGCGTTCTGGGCTGGCTGTTCTCTGAACCATATACGATAGCTTTTGTTGACGGAAATCATGAGGATTTCAATTTGCTGAGTACATTTCCTATAATGCAGTGGCACGGCGGAATGGTGCATCAAATATCCCATAATATTTTTCATCTCATGAGAGGACAGCATTTTACGATTGAAGGAAAAAGTTTCTTCACATTTGGCGGTGCGTACTCCATAGATAAAGAGTTACGAGAAGAAGGGGTTTCGTGGTGGCCTCAGGAATTGCCTTCTCCCGAAGAATACGCTATTGCAAACAAAACCATCGAGCAGAATGATTACAGATTTGATTACATACTTACTCATACTTTACCGACATCTGCAATTCGTCAAATCGGAATAGCTCCCGACCCTCACGACATCGAACTCACAGATTATTTTGAGTGGATGTTCGGCAAACTGGAATTTATAAGATGGTTCTCGGGTCATTTTCATGTTAACAGAGTCGTTCAAAACAAAATAAACATACTACATGACCAAGTTATAATGCTGAGATAAAAAAGATTCGGTGCTGTGAAAATTGGCTTTCTTT
>CACXHC010000226.1 GCA_902767285.1 uncultured Ruminococcus sp. | reverse complement strand
CCACATTCAAGCCCCCATATTCAAGAAGGATTTAGCCGCTGATTTCTTTATCGGGGTTTGTAGCGTGAACTGTGAAATTCGATGGAGATGTAGCAATTATCCACAAATCGCCTTCGCCTTCCATATCGTCAGACTGAACGCCTTTACCGTTGTTGAGAATCCAATTGAACTTCTCGCCAACTTCGATAGTCCATTCATACCAACCGTCCTGATCTTCATCGGTCATAGCCTCGCCGGGCCACGATGTTTCGGACTTAGCATTCCAGAAATAGAAGTACGGTTTGAACTTTGCGTCATCTGCAAGTTTAACGTGTGCTGTAACCTGCTTTGTGGGAACTGCTGTATAATAATAAACTACCTCTATTTGACCATCAATATATTTTCCGGTTGCATTATCGGGAAGTTTAGATTCATCAACAGTGTACCAAGCATTGTCAAGCGGTGCTGTTTCGTATGCTGTATCAACGGGTCTTGATGTTTCTTTCGGAGCAACTATATCTTTGCCGTTTTCGTCAATATGTTTTACAACAAGCGTACCTTTAACAACGTCACTATCAGTAGGTTCGCCCTTATCGGGGTTATAGTCATAAACTGTAACTTTGCTTGCCGAACCGTTAGCAACTACCCAAATATCGCCTGCCGATGACATATCTGCTGTTTGTGAACCGTTATTGTCGTTGAGTATCCACTTATAACCGTTACCGTTCTGGAACGTATACTCATACCAGCCATCACCGTCTGCATCTTCGAGAAGAACGCCCGGCCATGATGTTCCGTATGTTTTAGAACCATTCGAGGGATCATAAATATTCCATACATGGAGATAAGGTGTGAACTTAGTATTTTCGCCCATAGCAACGTGGATTGTCGATTCAACAACCTCGTCTGTTGCCTCGTAAGCGTAAACTACTTCGATTGTATCGCCTGTGTATGTGCCTTGTGCATTTTCGGGCTTGCTTACCAGCTTGTACCACGGGAAACCGAGTTCTGTTGAAGTATATGTCTCGCCTGCTCTTGCTCTTGTTGTAACGGATTCTGCAAGAGCTTTGTTTGTATCTTTATCAATATACTTAACTGTAACCGTTCCTACTCCGCCCGGATAAGGAGTATAGTAATAAACTACTTCTGTTGTGCCTTTTGTGATTTTACCGGAAGCGTTATTGTCTTTTATGGAATCGAAATCGTATTCAAGAGAAAGGTCATCTGCAACAGATGTAGTATATGCCTGACCCTCTACGCCTCTGAGAGTTGTTTTGAAGAGTGTTTCGCCTGTCGATTTGTCAACGTGCTTAACAACCACAGTACCCTCATTGGGATAATATTTTTCGCCGACATTTACGCTGTCGTAATCTGTCTTGGGAACAAGGATAAGTGCCGAGTTCGGAGCAATTACTGCTTTGCCCGAAACTGTTGATATTTCAGCTATACCGGCGGTCTGATCGTCAACGATTACCGAGTAAACTGTGCTTGCATCACCGCTTGTATTAGGAGCGTCCTGAAGTCCTGCACTGATTCTGAGAATGATAAGTGCGTCGTTTGCAGTAACAACGCCGTCACCGTCGATGTCAGCTGCTGCAATCTGCTCTGCCGAAAGTTCTTCGAGCCCTGTTGTTGAACGAAGTGTAGTGAGTGCGTCATCCGCTGTGATAACACCGTCACCATTCAAATCACCTTTTGCAACTACAACCGAACCCGAAATCTGCGGAAGTGTAACTTCTTGTGAATCGGTAAGATTTCCGTTGAAGTAAACTACCACATTTTTCCATGCGTTTGCGGTATTACCTGTTACGTTGGGAAGTTTGTATCCGATAACGCCCTTAGGAGTTTCGAGTTCTTCTATTGCTTTACCCGAATCAAGAGTTGCATCTGTAAATCCGGGATAAGCATTTCTCAACTGAATAAGTCCTTTATAGTAAGAAACTATGTCAGCATAATCAACTGTTCTTGACCAGTCGAGTTTATTTATTTCTGGAGATGAACGATAGCTGTTATGATCGCCGTACTTTGTTCTTCCGAACTCCTCGCCTGCGAGCATGAACGAAATTCCCTGAGATGTCAAAACAATCGCACCGCTAAGCTTATTGCCCGAAACGAATCTTTCGTTTCTCTTGTCATAGATTTCGTCAGCTGCCGCAGAACCGTATGTTGATGCAACGAGTCTGTCCCAAAGAGTTTGGTTATCGTGACAGCATGAGTATACGACATTCTGACCGGGAGCCTTCGTTTTCCAGTTAGATGTATTATAATGTCCTGTGATACTCTTGAATATTGTTCCTGCCGCACCTGTGTTGCCCGAAATATATCCGGGAGATGTGAGATCATCAAATGCCTTACCTTTGAGTGCGTCACGAACATCATCATTGAAGAAGCCGATTCTGTCGCTTATCTTCGATGCTTTAGCCTGAATACAAAGCGATGTTTTGTTTCCTGCCCAGTTGCGTTTATCTGTTGTTGTACCGAGAGTCCAGCCCTCACCGTACATAAGTATTCTTGAGTCGATTTTGTCGAGCGAATCACGAACTGCATCCATTGTATCGCAGTCATGCAAGCCCATAAGGTCAAATCTGAATCCGTCAATATGATACTCCTCTGCCCAATATGTTACAGAGTCAACCATATATTTTTTGAACATTTCACGCTCGGAGGCTGTATCGTTACCGCAGCCCGAACCGTTTGACCAACCGCCGTCAGCAGTCTGTCTGTAATAATATCCCGGAACAGTGCGGTTGAACCAAGATGTATCAGATGCATAAGTATGATTGTAAACAACGTCCATAATAACTCCGATACCATTCTCATGAAGAGTTTGTATCATAGTTTTCATTTCTGTTATTCTTGTGTTGCCGTCATAGGGGTTTGACGAATACGAACCCTCGGGAACATTGTAGTTTTTCGGGTCATAGCCCCAGTTGAATTGTGTATCGTCACCCGATGCCTCATCTACTGAACCATAGTCATACATTGGGTTTATCTGCACATAATTAATACCGAGGTCTTTGATATAATTCATACAGGTTTTAACATCGCCTGCATTGTTGAGGGTAGTTTGAAGCTCTGTGAAAGCCATGTACTTGCCTCTGTTTGCCTCTGAAACACCGGATTCGGGGTCATACGAAAAATCTTTAATATGAATTTCCCAAACTTCGGCTTCTGTCGGGGAGTTAACTAATTTGTGAGTATCTTTATCCCAACCGGAGGGGTCTGTTTCGTCAAGAGCTACGACCATACCTCTGTTGCCGTTAACACCTGCCGCTTTAGCATAAATATCAACTACTTCAACGCCTTTGGGATTTTCAGCATTGGTTACAAAATAAGTGTAATACTGATTTTTGCAGTCGCCTTCAACAAAATCACTCCAAACACCCGTATTTTTGTCAAGAGTCATTGTTTCCTCTTTGATTAGTTCTGCACCCTCCTCGGCATCACTGCCCTTTGTGTAGAGTCTGAGTTTTACATCTGTGGATGTGGGAGCCCATACTCTGAAAGTTGTTCCGGACTGTGTGTAGATTGCTCCGAGTTCTCCGTCATAAGTAGTGTACGACGAAAAATCCGCCGGATCGATTCCGTCAACCGTAGCCGCACCGGCAGCACTCGCCGTTACTGCTCCAACGGTACAAAAGACGGAAGAAAGCATGGATGCGGCAATAATTGCCGACAATGTTTTCTTGAATCTCATTATAGATTTCCTCCTTTTAAAATTGATGTATGATGTTTTTTATTCGGCAGAATTTCTTATAAACAAAGCAAATTCTGCGAATTTACCTTTTTAAGCCGCTTTTGATTTTTTCTTGAGTACGAATGCGGCTATACCTCCGGCAAGAACGGCGACTCCGCCCGCTGCGAGCCAAACTATAAGACTTTTTCCGTAATTGGGACGATAATTAAAAATAACGTTTATTTCATCTGCGGCATAATTTCCGACCGAGTTTGACGACCTGTCAACAAGTTCATATCCAAAGAAATCTTTCGGAGTAATATTATAAGAATCATTAACATTTCCCGAAATTATATCTTTATCTATTACTGCACCCGAATAATCGGTATAAATAACATTCACTTTGCCTGTGCTTAAAATTTCCTTGTCGTGTTTGTCGGTAATATTTCCGTCATTTATCCAAACTTCACCCGAAACAAGATAGCCTTCGTTTCCGGCGAGCGGGTCTTGTGCGTTGCCGTTTGCGATAATAACTCTTATTCCGCTGACACCCTTAAGCGTTTCGGAAGGAATCGTGTATGACCACCAACCGTCACCGTCATCAGTCATAGCTGTACCCGGCCAACTTCCGAGAATCTCTTTTGTTTCGGAACGATTTTGAAGTCCGTTGCCGTATGCGTACATTGTCAGCGATGACCAATTATTCTTGTTATAATAGTGAACTGTAACGGGGGCATTTTCCACAGGAGAATATTTGTATACAATATCGATATTGCCATCTGTATACTTGCCCGCACCGTTATTAGGAAGATGCGTCAAGTCGAGGGCATATCCTGTAATTGTGGGAATTTCGGCTGTATAATATCTTTCACCTGTTCTGCCTGTTTGAATGATACTTTCGGAAAGGCTTTCGCCTGTTTCGCTGTTTACAAATGATATAGTTGCTGTTCCGTATGTTCCGGTATATTTAACATAGCTGAGTGAAACTTCTGCCGGATACTCCGAGTAAACTCCCGTTACACTTCCGGACGCGTTTTCGTAGGTGTACTCCATCAATAATCCGGAATCGGGTTTTATCGAATATTTACTGCCGATACTGCCCGAAAAAACCTGCGTTTTTATAACTTCTCCGCTGTCGCCGTCAACGTGCTTTACAACCACTTCGCCTTTTGTTGATTTGAGAGCAAGCCTGTCAAAACTTTCTTTATCGGCAAGCATAACGGCTGTGCCTGCTTTTACGGTAACTTTATTATCGGAGACCACCGAAAGCCCCGTAAGTCCTGCACTGTCGCCATTAACAACTGTGACCCAGCTTTCGGGCAAACCGCTTCCGGAAATATTTACAACTTTATCTTCGGAAGTTGCATTAAACATAAGAGCAACGTATTTCCACTGATTATCTGGAGTTAATTTGTTTTGTATGGTATAAGCAATAACGCCTTTATCTGTATCGATAAACGAAATATTTTTTGCTGTTTCGTTTGTGGAATCGGTAAACGGAGCGAAATTCTTGCGTATTTCTATAAGTCCCGAATAATATTGAACAAGGTCACTGTATTTCTGACGTCTTTCCCAATCAAGTCGATTAATTTTAGATGACGAGCAATACGAATTTTCGTCACCACGCTTTGTTCTTGCGAACTCCTCGCCTGCTTGGAAAAAGTTAATCCCCTGTGATGTAATCGACAACGCTGCTGCAAGTTTATTCATAGCAACAAGATTTTCGTTTCTGATTTCGTAATCGTTTGAAGAACCGCTTGTTTCGACTAATTTATCCCATAAAGTATAGTTATCATGACACGAGTTATATGTTACAGTTTGCGTTGGAACATCTGCCCAAGTATTGACCTCAGCTGTTATGCCCGATTTAACTTGAGCTTGACCCTGTCCGCCTTGAATATATCCGCTTTCCGACGCATTGAAATTACTTCCCTTAACGCCGTCACGGAATCCGTCATTGAACGCACCTATTCTGTCGCCCATTTTTTTGATATTCTGCTGATTAGCCATCACAGTACCCGGCTCGGCACTTGTTGCCATATTCCAGCCTTCGCCGTACATGAGAATTTTTTCTCCGCCGTCGAGCTTATCAAGAGCTTCACGAATAGCTTTCATTGTTTCGACATCGTGCAGACCCATCAAATCGAATCTGAATCCGTCTATATGATACTCACTCGCCCAATAAACTACGGAATCAACCATATATTTTCTGAACATAAGATGTTCGGAGGCAGTGTCGTTCCCACAGCCCGAACCGTTCGACCATGTACCGCTTTCGGTGAGTCGATAATAATAATTAGGAACAGTTATATTGAACCACGATTTTGCACTCTCGTATGTATGATTAAACACGACATCCATAACAACGCCCATACCGCTCTCGTGGATAGCCTGCACCATTTGCTTAACTTCTTTTATTCTGACATTTCCGTCATACGGATCGGAAGAATACGACCCCTCGGGAACATTATAGTTTTTGGGATCATATCCCCAGTTGAACTGATCTTCTTTTGACGACTCGTCCACCGAACCGAAATCGAATATAGGCAAAAGCTGAACATAATTTACACCAAGCTCGCTGAGATAATCAAGGCAAGTTGTACCTGTTCCGCCTCCGTTTACCGTTGTGCCTTTCTCGGTAAAAGCAAGATATTTTCCACGATTTTTTTCACTTACACCGCTTGCGGGGTCTGATGAAAAATCTTTTACGTTGACTTCCCAAACGATTGCTTCGGACTGTTTATCAACAGAAACGTGCTTATCATCCTGCCAGCCTTCGGGATCGGTATTTTTGAGGTCAACTATCATGCCTCTGTTTCCGTTGACACCTGCCGCCTTAGCATACAAATCAACGGTTTCTTTGCCTTTCTGACCGTTATAAACATAGTATGTATAATACTTATTCAGCAAATCCCCATCTATGGTAGCCGACCAAACACTGGTTTTTTCGTCATACTTCATATCGGTAGCCGAAAGATACTTGCTGTTTTCTTCTTTATCACTGCCCGATGCGTAAATAAGCACCTGAATTTTATGAGCAGTAGGCGACCACACTTTAAAAGTTGTCGATTCTTTTGTGTAAGTCGCACCCAAATCATTACCGTTATAGGCAAGTTTGTCTAACTCTGCCACAGAACTCTCCTCCAAAACTGATTTTATATCTTCTTCGGTATCTGTTTCGGTATTATCTGTATCTGTTTCCGAATCGCTTACGGAGTTTTCGTCCTGTTCATCGGCAAAGACTTGAACATTTCCGCAAAAAGATACCGTCAACATTACAGCGACAAAAACACAGCACAAACATCTCTTTACTTTAACTTTATCCACTTTAAATACGTCCTCTCAAACTAATATGTGTGTACAGAAAAATGACAGGACAGCGGATTGCGATTTCTGTGCAGAGTGTCGCATATCACTACTATTCTATCATTATTTTTATTATTTTTCAACTATTATAACAAAAATTGCCACAGTCAAAACTGCACAAATTTTCATCTTGATTTTGCACACAGTAAATAAGTGTAAATCACTCCTTGTTTATTTCGGAAATACACGATTTGCATATATATTTTGATTTAAAATCAACAAGGTCATCATCTTTTCCGCAAAAAACGCATATCGGAATATATTTTTTTAAAACGATTTCGTCATTTTCGGTTGAATAGATTTCCAGTGGGTCACCCTTATTAAGATTAAGAGTTCTGCGAAGTCTTACTGGGATAACAATTCTTCCCAATGAATCCACTTTACAAATATCGCCTGTTTTTTTCATAAATAATCACTCTCCTAAAAAAAATAAAAGTCAGCGACTCTAAATATAGATATTACACTATAAATTTACTTATGTCAACCTTATTTTGAAAAAACTGGCAACACTTGGCGAATTTCGCACATCTTGCATAAAAACTCCCACAGTTTTTATAACTGCGGGAGTTCTTTAAAAAAGTCAGATTTTAATTATTACCACGCTGGCTGTTAAGTCTTTTGGCACGTCTTTGAGTACAGCCGCAGCTACAAGCAGTAACGTAATCATTGTTGATAGTTCCGCACTCAGGGCATTTCCACTCATCTATATACGGATCTCTGTTGGAATCCTGCTTTTTGCTTATCGGCGGAGCTTGTACCACTCTGCTTTGGTTCGGGGGAGCAGGACGCTGCTGCTGTTGCTGAGGTCTTGGCGGAGGAGCATTTCTCTGTCCTGCCGGCTGACCCGGACGAGGCGGAAGCGGTCTTTGTCCCGGTTGCTGAGGCGGTCTTTGTCCGGACTGTTGGGGCTGAGGTCTTTGTCCCGGCTGTTGAGGCTGAGGTCTTTGTCTCGGTTGAGGGGCAACTCTCGGCGACATAGTACGAGGCCCTACGGGTCTTTGCTGCGGAACCGGACGAGGTGTTGCCTGTGGCTGAGGTGCCGGACGAGGTGCTGCCGTTTGAGCAACTCTCGGTTCGGGTACTTGAGCAGGAGTCTGAACCGCTGCTCCTTGTTTCATAAGTTTTGCTTGCTGTTGAGTAAATCCACAACTGCAAACATCAGTATATTTATTATTTATAGCACTGCAATTCGGACATTTCCACTCATCAAAGTTAGGCTCTCTGTCCTCTCTTTTAGGAGCAACAGATGGCTGCTGCTGTCTGTAACGTTCGAGTCTATCTTCTTGTTCGGGCGTATTGAAACTCGAAACAGCTTTATCTGCAACGCTCTTTATCTTATTTGTGAGTTTGCGTTCCAAAGGACTTTGTCTTGATATTTGTTCAACTTCGACAACAACGTTATCATCGAATACTTTCGGGCCGAAATTACTTTGCTGTTCACGAATAGCCTCCATAGCTTTCTCACGCTCTTCGGCTTTTCTCAAATCTTCGACCTCTTGCTCTGCGTATGAATCAACGCCGGTTTCATAATATTTAGCACATCTGCGTTTACCCACTCCACAAGCACAAGTAGAAACGTAACTTGCGTTGGTACGGTGACATCTAAAGCAAACCCAATCTTTGCTCATATCCATCTTATTACCAATCGGCGGAACGGGTTTTTCATCAGAAACACCGGAAGGCTCAACAGAAGCCGGTGCAGGTGCAGCGGGTCTTTGAGGAACAGGACGAGCCGGAACTCTCGGCGGAACAGATGCCTTTTCGGGCTGAACTGCCGATTTTATCGGAGCTACCGGCGTTACCGGAGCTACCGGCGTTACAGGTGCTACAGGTGCTACCGGTGCTACCGGTACGCCCTGAACCGAAGGACGACCAACTTGTGCCTGCATTCTTGCCGCAGCCGCAGCTGCCGCTGCCGCCGCCGCTGCTGCCGGAGATATTGGCATAGCCGAAGCCGAATCCACTGAAGGTGTCGGATATGCCGGTTGGGCAGGTTCAGCCTGATTATACGGCTGTTGAGCGACACCATACTGCTGATATACCGGATCCACAGGCGGATACTGTGGCTGAACTGCTCCCGGAACACCGTATGGGTGCATGGGATCTACTGCTCCCGGATACTGTGGCTGAACATTCACACCCGGATATGCCGCCGGATATGCTGGATTTGGGAATCCCGGTGTTGCCTGCTGTGCCTGACTGACTGTTCTTGGGGGCATTGAACGCTGAGTTCTTGGGGGCATCATTGTACTTTGAGTTCTTGGAGGCATGGAACGCTGAGTTCTCGGCGGTACCATTGCCGCCGGATTTTGGGTTCTCGGAGGTACCATAGCCGGCTGAGGTCTGGGCGTATTTGCCGGATACGGAGTTGCCGCAGGCTGAGCCGATGCTGCCTGAGGTGTTGCTCCTCCTTCGGCGTGTTGTTTTTTCTTTGCTGATTTGCGATAACCACAAGCACAAGTTGTAACGTAGTTAGCATTTACGAGTCCACATTCGGGACATTTCCATTCGTTTGCACTTGCCTCTCTCTCTTGTTTATAGACCACTTTTTTCTTAAATGGGTTAAACACGGATCTTGTGATGGGGGGCTGTTGGTTTTTGGATGGTTCGCTATGGGGTGTTGACGACTCCGGAGTAGGTCTTGATGGCAAACCGTGCGAGCTTGCTGGATCTTGCTGGGAATAATCACTTGTTCCATGCGAAACATCATCATTTTGTTGTGGCACCGAACGGCGTGCAGAGAAAGTATTTCTCGAATACATCCCCGTACCATTTCTCTGCTCCATCGCCATTCTGCGTTTTTGCTCCTCTATACTTCTCTGAAGCGGTGTGAGCTTGCTGAGATCTACTCCATCATCATACATATCATCCTGTGCGGCAGCTTCTTTGAACTGCTTCTCCTCCTTTGCCTGAGCTTCCGCTCTCTGACGCTCTTGCTCTCGCATTTTCGCTTGCTGTTCCATTATCATTTTTAATGTATCGGCTTTGCGTTTTGCTTCGGCTTTGGCCTTTTCAGATTGTCGGGAAATTTCTTCTTGTTCTTCTTTAGTTTTTTCTTTTTTAT
>CACXHC010000225.1 GCA_902767285.1 uncultured Ruminococcus sp. | reverse complement strand
CTGCGTGTGTAAGCATAGTGATATGTTCAGCTTGGCAGTACTAATAGGTCGAAGGCTTGACCTTTGTTTGGTCTATCGTTAGTTATCATGCTTTGTTCGGTTTTGAGGGTGCTTGCACCAATTAAGAAAATATTAATTGACAGAGTGAGGAGGTACAGTTGTGTATCTCCTTTTTTTGTGTAGGGAGGGATTTTTTTGTTTAAAAAAAAGAATTTTTCGTATGGTATTGTTCTTTTAACGCCGTACATAATTGTGCTTGTATTTTTGATTAATTATTTTATTTCAACAAAATTTCTTCAGTTTATATCAGATCATTTCAGTGAAAAAATTTTTACGGCATCGTTCATCATAAGTAGTATTTTGTGTATATTGTTTATTGCAATCGCCTGCGGAATTTCAATTGTTGCTTGCGTTAAGTGTAATCTCAATTCGCTTGTAGCTTTAACTGATAAGCAAAATTCCGAAAGATTCACCGCAATAAAATTATGCTATATTCCGGCACATTTTTTGGTTCTCATTATAACGGCTGGTTTTTTTAATCCGTTTTTGCTTTGGGCGAGCTGGGTTCCTTTAACGTGGGGTATAACTCTGCAAATATTTTCGGGATTTACAAACATAGGTGCTTGCATAAATCTTTTCAGGCGAAAAAAATGCAGTTTAAAAATGGCAATTTTCCTTGGTGTATGTTCGTTTGTCTATATTTTGGATTTTGTAGCGTTGATAATTCAGACAAAAAAGTCAAAAGATAGTTAAAGTTTTCCACATAGATTCAATATGATGTGGAAAATTTCTTGTAAAAGAGCTAAAGTTTTCCACATCGTTTCAATATAATGTTGAAAACTTTTCGTAAAAAAGAGGTGTATACCATTGAAAAAAGGTTTCGGCAAACTAATATTAGTAATATCTTTAATTATGATGACTGCTTTTATAACATACGGTGTGTTTAATATCGTGTATAGCCCGTATTGGGACAGCGTGTATGCTCCCGTTGGATATTTGAGTTTGGCATCGTTCAGAGAGGCGGAGTCCGACAACGAGATTTTCACAAATGCTCAGGCTTGCGAAGATGTTGATTATCTGATAAAACAGCTCAAAAGAGTTCACCCAAAATGTATAGATTCGGTTCCCACTGAGGTCATGACTCAAGCCGAATACGAAAAAAATAATTTCGGTCAGCAGGTGACATCTTATGATATTTGGCAGGCAACGTCAAGGATCATCAATAAAATGAACGACTCGCACTGTGTTATAAAGCCATCATTTCCGATGAAATATCTTGCAGAACAAAATACTAACGGCGAACTGCATGCCATAAACGGAATTTCGGTTGATGATATTTTTGTTAAAAATAAAGATTTGATTTCGTATGAATCGGAGAACTGGGGTAAAAGTTCAGTAACGGGATTGGCAAAAACCGCCGAGGGATTGAAATTTTTAGGTATTGATTCGGATAATCTTACTTATACTTATAAATTTTCTGACGGTACAACAATCGATAAGCATTATACAGCCGATGATTTTTATAATTATGCAGAAGATAGCGAAACATCAGATACTCCCTATTTCAGCCGATATAATCCCGAAAAAAATTATGCCGTAATGACGCTTGAAAGCTGTGTTTATGATACCGATTTCAAACAGTTCGTTTATGATTTTTTTATTGAGATTTCGGAACAAAATATCGAAAATATAGTTATTGATTTGAGGGATAACAACGGCGGTACCTCTGAAATTGCTGACGAAATACTTATGTATCTTGATCAAAAAAGTTTTAAAACGCCAAGTGGTCAATGGCGATTGGGGCCTTATATGATGAAATGGGATTCCGAGGAGGTCAATATTACAAATATGGACGATGAATCCACATTTTCGGGGAAAGTGTATGTGCTTACTTCTCAAAATACGTTTGATTCGGCGGTACTTCTCGCCGAAATTTTGGGAGATAACGGTTTTGCCGAAATTGTCGGTGAAACTTCCGGAACTCCTGTCGATTTCTATTCTGACGTGGCTATTTTTCAAACTCCTAACTCTGTATTGACTTTTCAGATTCCGACAAAGCATTTTGAGCGAATAGACAAATCAAAAGGATTTTATCTTGAGCCTGATTATCCTTGCGATAAGGATAAGGCGGAATCAAAAGTATGCGAGTTTTTGGGTAAAAAATGATTGTATATAGACAAATATTCAAATATGTGATATAATAGTATCACTGAATAGTAAAATATTTATTGAGCATTTGATTAAATAACGAAGCTCTTCAAAAAGCGATGGCGACGGAGCTGTTACTTCTTCGGACGCAATCGAAATACTTCGTTACAGTGCTGATCTTTCCACAACAGCCGATATAGAATAATAGTCAATATAAATTATGATTTATTTGCTGATAAGGTCGGAGGTGAAAAAATTTGGACTCTGAAAAAATAAGTATTTATGTTCCGAATTATGTTGACTCGATTCTTTCAAAAGATGCCGAACTATTTGAAGTTTTTAAAGCAAATAAAAGGGAAATCAACCGCAACCGCTTTCTAAGTATGCTTATTGTCGGATATTATCGTTCCTATACAGAGGAGTGCAGCCGCAGAAAAGAACAGCTTCGGCAAATAATAGATGACTGCATGACAAACATAAATGACAATCAAAAAATCGAACTCTGCGAACAAATAAATAATAATTTGCTTATGCCTCAGCGTCCGAAACGAAAAAGCACCGAATATAAAAAATTATCTTTAAAGCCGACAGCAATGACTCAAACTATAATTGACACAATATATTATGATTTGGGAGAATATGATACTTTATCGCAGTATTTTTGTCACATGATCATGAGTTACTGTGCCAAACCCTTTTTTGAGAGAGAGCGTATAATATTCAGCAGTAATTATGAGTTCTTTAAAAAAGCGTGTGAAAATCGTTCTTTGGTGTCGTTCTCGCTGATTTGGGAGCCGAAAACTATATATAGTGTTATCCCATACGAAATAGCGACAAGTCACGAGGAAATGATGAATTATGTTTTGTGTCAGACTCGTTCGCCTATGACGAACAATCCGATAGCAAGGGTTTTTCGTCTTAGCAGAATAAAGAATCCGTGCTTATCAAACAAAACAGATGCTCTTTCAGAAAAAGTCGTGACCCGTCTTGAACGCATGAAAAAATATGCTCCGCAGTATCCGATCAACAGCGATGACGAAATATGCGTTAGGCTCACCGAGAAGGGGGAAATCCTTTACAACAGAATATATTACTCACGTCCGGCGTATGAGCGTATCGAACGCAGACCTGACGGAGCTTATTATTTCTTTAATTGCTCGGACAAACAGGTTTTGTTTTATTTTCAGAGATTCGGCTGGGGTTCGGCTGAGGTAATTTCTCCGGAGTACATACGCTCAAAAATGATAGAACTTCATAAAAGTGCGTTGGAAGTCTACGATCAATAATTTGTTAAAAAAATTAGCGGTAAAAATTTTAAATTTTTGCCGTATTTTTTTGAAAAAATTTCTTATTGAACCCCTTTTTTGGGGGCATAAAAATATATAAAAACATAATAAACGGCTTAAAATTCCAAATAAAAGGGGGCTTGAAAAAATATAAAAGAACCTTTGCAAAACCCCTGTTGTTATGGTATTATATATACAACGCTAAGGGAGACAAACACAAACAAAACTTTAGCGACACATACTGCTACAAGGCAGAAGCCAGACAGGAGGGTGGCTTCCGCAGCAGGACAACTCTTTAATCGGTTCGGCACACACAGCAGCGAATAACTATAAGAGGTTTATTTTAGCCTATGGTGGTATTTATTTTGATATTTCCGATGGTGGTATTTATTTTGATATTTCCGACCAACCATTCTGAATGGAGGCTTAAACATTGCGGTAGTTATTCTTTGAGTATATCATAAAAGACGAATTTTTTAATTTAGTGTCGTGAAAAGCCGATTTTCTTCGGTTCTGGGCGTACTGAATGGCATGAGCAAAGAGAGCATAATGTCATGCGGTATGATTCAAGACGGTACGAATATTGGAGCTTGATTTTAAAGAAGGGGATCGCACAAGGTTTATAGAATGGGGCTGTTGACGGTCTGACGCAAAAAGCTGAAACTTTCTTTAAATTAAGATTTTCGATGTTTAGTGCTTGCTTGATGAAACTCCTGTCAAAAAAATTTTATTTATCCTCTCCCCAAAAGGAACAAAATTTAGAATGTCATCATCATATTAAATATGGTGATGACAAAAAATCCCGCAGAGGGTAAAAACAGAATATTTCCTAAAGGCACATAAAATATGAGGCGATAAAGGTCTTATGCGTGGAGTTGCGGTTTATGCTTTTTTAGCGAAAAGATAGGCTGTGCTTTACACAGCAGTTCACATCATTTTTGATTTGCTTTTTTACGTTGCATGGCGTGAACCCAATGCGACAATGTTCTTTTTTGAAAGACGCTGTTTTTTGAGCGGCTGAGATTCCGTTACGTTTGTAGGAAAGGAGAAAAAAACAGTATGAGCAGTTATCTTGAATTACTTAGCCAAAATAACAGCAAAACACTTACTTTAAACGGTGCTGTAACATGGTCGAGAACGGGCAATGCTTGTTTGGATCTGTTTGCTGTTGCGGGCGGTATGCGTTACCGCAGTGCCGGAGATCTTATAAATCTTTTTACACGAGCTTATATAGAAGAACCCGACACGGCTATGAAACTTCTCTTTTATATAAGAGATATTCGCTGTGGTATGGGTGAGCGAAAAACTTTTCGTACTCTTATAAGATACGTTGCGAAAACATGGCTCGATTCGGCAAGAAAGAACGTTCGACTGATTTCGGAGTATGGCAGATTTGATGATTTGCTGTGTCTGCTGGAAACACCGGCAGAAAAAGAAGTCATCAACGTTATAAAAAAACAACTTGAACTTGACCTTGCCGCTCTGGAAGAGAGAAAAAAAGGAAACGTTAAGGCACATATTTCTTTGTTGGCAAAGTGGCTTCCTTCTATTAACGCATCGAGCAAAAAGACTTGCAGATATGCTCAAATTATCGCAGGCAAACTCGGCATGAATCCTAAAGAATACCGCAAAATGCTTTCGGAGCTGAGAGCGAATATCTGTGTTACGGAGCGTTATCTTACCAAAAAGAACGTTGAAAAGATAAAGTATTCGGCAGTACCCGCAAATGCGATGCTTAAATACCGTGGTGCATTCAGAAGACATGACAAAAAGCGTTTTGATGGGTATATCCAAAAAGTTAACCAAAAATCCGAGAAAATTCACGGCGAAACACTTTTTCCGTATGAGATAATCAGACCAATTGTTGACGGTGTTTCATCAAGCGAAAGAGAAGTATTGCAGGCATTATGGAATAATTTGCCTAAAGATTTGGCAAACGAAAACGCCATTTGTGTTGTTGATACATCGGGTTCAATGACTTGGACATCATCACCGGACGCAATTCAACCTATAATCGTGGCTGTATCGCTTGGGCTTTATCATGCAGAACGCTGTAAAGGTGTATTCCACAATCATTTTATCACATTTGAGTCGAATCCGCATTTGATTAAAATTCACGGCAGAACACTCGAAGATAAAATAAGATATATTCTTTCGGCTGACTGGGGCGGATCTACAAACCTTGAGGCAACTTTCTCGCTTCTTTTAAAAACAGCATTAGATGCCAAAGCAACTCAGGAAGAACTTCCGTCTGTGCTTTACATTATATCCGACATGGAGTTCAACTATGCTGTCATGGATCCGGGAAAAACTGTATTCGAAAATGCAAAAAAGCTTTTTGAAAGCTACGGATACAATCTGCCTACGTTAGTATTTATAAATGTCAATAGCTGGCAAATGCAAGTTCCTGTTAGGGCAAATCAAAGAGGTACCGCATTTTTGAGCGGTATGGGGACATCATCATTCAAACAAAGCTGTGATTGTAACACAGCACCGCTTAACCATATGTATAAGATTCTGTTAAGTGACAGATATAAGGAGGTAGTTGCATAATGAAAAGATATATTCCTTACGAAAAACTTTCTGCGAAAAAGCAGAGAGAAATTAACTCGGTTTACCGTAATACTTGGACACGTTCTCCGGTAACACGAGTAAAACCGAGTGGAAAAATTTATAATCGAAAAAAGGCACCGAAAGGATTCATTAAATATTCCTTTTTGTGTCTTTTATTTTTTTCTCGAATGATAAAAACGCTTGCCGAACTAAACCACGGCAAGCGTTTTTATATTGAATATTAAATGAGTGAAATTGTAATTTCGGTGATTGTTTCGGAGTCGGTTTCAAATTTAAGGTAACGGCTCTTGTCTGCCGAATAAAATACGTAGTTATCGCCGAATTTTTCGTAAGAACTGCCGTAAATGTCGAGCATATCTTCAACGCTGTCGCCGACACTGATATTTTTTTCTGTGCCTACTGAATAACCGGGGGTATCCATTCTAATAGAGCAAACTTTAAATATAGAATCGTCTGTAACATCGTCATCGGTTGTGTAAGCGATTATCTCAAAACCTTCGTAGTTGTAGTAATATGTTTTTGTGTAGCCGAAGGAAGATAAATATGCACCCGAAACGTCATCTGCTTCGTGGAAATCATCAAAAACGCTGTTGATACTCTCGCCGAGAGTTATGACTGCACCGCCGTATGTGAAAATGAGATCTTCCATTTCATCGAACGGGTCGGAGCCTTCGATTTCGGAATCGGTGTCGGTTTGTTCGGAATCGGTATTTTCGGTATCGGTTACGGAATCTGTATCAGTATCGGTTAATGAATCTGTATCGGTAACGGAGTCGGTATCTGTTAGGGAATCAGTATCGGTTGCGGAATCGGTATTTGTTGAAGTATCGGTATTTTTATCGGAATCCGAATTTGTGCTTGATGTTGCCGAACTTGTTGCTTTTGACGATGTTGCAGACGCAGCTTTCGAACTTGTTGTAACAGAGCTTGTCGCTTTTGAGCTTACTGCCTTTGAACTTGTCGATTTAGAACTTGTTGCTTTTGAGCTTGTCGATTTAGAACTTGTCGCCTTTGAACTCGTTGTTTTTGAAGATGTTGCTTTTGAAGATGAATCTTTTTTATCTTTATCAGATTTTTTGTCCGATGAAGTATCGGTGGAAGTATCGGATTCGGTTTCGGTTTCGGATTTGGTTTCGGATTTGGTTTCGGATTCGGTTTCGGATTCAGTTTCCGAAGAAGTGTCCTCATCGGAGTAAAGAACTCGAGAGGTTGTGTCGTACTTTGGTTTTTTGTCTTTACTTCCGCAAGCTGTCATACAACTGAGGAGCATAGCAGAAGCAAGAAGTGCCGCAATAACTTTCTTCATGATGAATTTTCCTTTCTAAGATTTGTATTTTTGATGTATGATGTTTTAGATATTTGAACGGCGGAGAATTTCGAGAGCATCTGAAGATGTAATTACGCCGTCGTTGTCAATATCGGCATTGGACGAGAGAGGAGCTTTATCTGCTGACATTCTCAATGCGTCGAGAGCGTCTGAAGAAGTGAGAACATTGTCGCCGTCAACGTCGCCGTGCAAACTTGATGTGTTTTTTGCAGAAACGATATTTTCGGGAAGCATGGAGTTTGAAAAACCGGTGAATACAATTTCAATTTTGCAACATTCATTTGAAGCGGGTGTTTTATCTTCCGTGGGAATATCGGGGATAGAGTCAATCAAGCCGATGTTCATGTAGGGAATATCCTCTATGGAAACGCTCTCGGCGTTAGCTGTTACGGAAAAAACACTTGCAAGAATTATTGTTATTAACAAAAATGTCATGTATTTTTTTGTTTTCATGGTATGCCACCTCGTGAGATTTGGTTCATTAGAAATCTGTTTATTTCTGATTTCACAAAGAGTATAGCACATTTTCACAAATTTGTAAATGAAAATTTAGTAGAATTAACGGTCACACGAGAGAAAATATTTGTAGAAATATTACTGAAATATGTTACAGTAATATTTTTTGGCGATTTTTTATTGCAAGCTCAAATATTTTAATCTAAGATTTTTTAAAAAAGATGTTGACAAATACTGACTGTGGTGTTATAATATGTATTGTCGTTGGGGAATTGTGTAACGGTAGCACGACAGACTCTGACTCTGTTTGTTGGGGTTCGAATCCCTATTCCCCAGCCAAGAGCCTCACATATAACCGTGAGGCTTATTATTTCGAGGTGTGGCTCAGTTTGGTAGAGCGCTGCGTTCGGGACGCAGAAGTCGCAGGTTCAAATCCTGTCACCTCGACTTTTTTTGTGGCAGGATTTTCTTGGGAAAACCTTTTTTTAAAAAAAAGTTTTCCCAAGAAAAT
>CACXHC010000224.1 GCA_902767285.1 uncultured Ruminococcus sp. | reverse complement strand
TCCTTAAACTTAAACAAATCCGACTGCACAAGTACGCAGTCGGATTTGTTGCTGTGTTTTGTAGTAAACATTATTCCGTAAGATTGCTGTGACGGATAGCATACTAAACTTGCTCTACCATAAAAAAGTTTTTTGGAAAGGGTTTGGGAAAACCTTTTTTTTAAAAAAGGTTTTCCCAAGAAAGCCGATTTTTCACAGCACCTATTTTTTGTTTAGCTTACGCTTAATCTGAGAAGTTCAAGAGCATCGGCAGATGTTATAACACCATCGTTATCGATATCAGCTATTTCAATAATATAATTGTTGTGTTCTTCTGTGTTGCTATCTTCTTGCATATCCAGCGAATATCTGAGGAGTTCAATAGCATCGTTTGAAGTTGTTACTCCATCGCAATCAACATCAACCAAAAGAGGAATTTTTTCTTCGCTTTCGCCCGTAACAAATGTGTATGTTCCGTAATAGTCCGGATAATTTTTGTAATTTTCAAGCGTGAACCATTCGCCACACGGATAGTCTATTTCACCTGTAATGAGTCTGTTAGCTTTATTGCAGTTAAGTACATATATCCAACCATTGAAATTGTCCGTAGTTACGCTTTCGTCATAAGGGCAGTTTCCGTGATAACCGCCCAATTTGTAAGTGCCGATATCCACATGATCCGCATTTCGCAAATATTTTGTTACTTCGGGTATGATTTTACCTTTTTCGTCACGGTAATCTTCAACATTTGCGTTGAATCCCAGATATTTTTCATATTTCGTTAACGTAACCTTGAAAACGTTTTTTCCAACTTCGGGTGCGGGAGTCATTTTTTGACCAGGGAAAATCAAATCTGTATTAAAAATATATGTGGAACAGCATACGTCCTCGTTCAAAGCTCCTTTTTCGGTATCGAACCAGCTATCGGGAGCTAAGAAGTAGTATGTCATTTCGTATGGAATATCAAAGCCGTATGAACCGTAGTACACATCGGAATATTCGCCTGTTTTGTAATCTTCGAGGGAGAACCATTTTCCGTTTCTGAGATCATCAGGTTCAGAGAGAGCAGAATAATCATTGCGGGGTAATTCTACATAAGGCAAAAGTTCCATAACATATATCATGTTGTCATATGGACAAGTTCCATCCTCGTTAATTTTTATCTCGATAGGAGTTGTAGTTTTGGCTGCATCACTCCAAAAAACAGTATCGTCATGATAATCGTTGAACGTAATTATGAAATCTTGCGGAAGAATACCGCTCATTTTAAATACATTCTCGCCTACTTCGGGAGCCGGAGTCATCTCAACACCGGGATTGCCACGATTAAGATCTCCTTCGGATAATTTCTCGGTAACAAATCCAACTTTGTTGTTTCCCGCACCGGCTTCAGTCTTTATCCAGCTATCGGGAGCAAGAAAATACAGAGTAAATTTCTGGTGGTCGTGATGCGATTTGGGAACATCGGCAGTATCTGCTGTTTCAAAACCGTATGTACCGTAATAATCGGCGTGATTTTTGTAATCATCAAGAGTGAACCATTCGCCGAACGACTCGTCATATAAATCTGTTTCTCCGTCAAGAACATATATCCAACCATCAAAATTTTCGCTATTGATTTTTGAATCATACGGACAATTATCTTTGTATCCTTTTGTACTGATTAATCTTGTAGATGGATATTTTTTACCGTCATCTGTCAAAGCGACAAATCTCATATTTTCGATTTTTTGAGAAACACCCCTTGCAACATAAACATTCTCGCCGATTTCGGGTGCGGGCTTAAGGGATATTCCATCGTAAGGCAAACTGTTCTGTTTTGCAAGTACGAGATCCGTATTTCTAAATTCATCTTGCGGGTCTATTTTTTCCAACCACTCCTGCGGTACAAGAAAATAATACGTTTTTGAACCGACATCGTACTCGGGAGAATCAGGCAAACCGTAAGAACCATAGTAACGTGCGTAGTTTTTGTATTCATCTATGGTAAACCATTCTCCGTCCTGTATTTTATCATTACCGTAACTGGACAAGTATGTATAATCCATATCAAACACATATACCATATTGTTGAATGATGAACAACTTAATGATTCATCATATCTACAATACGTTGTTCTGTTATTGTATCCTCTTGTGGAAACAATATCGGACGGATAAACATCTTTTCCGGCAACCTTGTGTGATTTAAGGTCGGTATAATCGTAAAAACGGATATAATTATATTTATACGAAACATTCTCAATTTTGAAAACGTGGTCGCCTATTTCGGGTGCCGGTGACATTTTTTCTGTAACAAATTCGGGTACGTCATCACCAAAATGGTGTCCGGGAACACAGTACAATGCCGCTCCCACATCGCTGTTTGCGGCTCCTTTTTCTGTGTTGAACCAGCTATCGGGTGCCGTAACATAGTATGTCAAGCCGGAGTTTTTCAGCTCAATATCATAAGCACCGTAATAATCGGGATAATTTTTGTAATTATCGAGTGTAAACCATGCCCCACGAAAGAGAACATTATCATCAAAATACCATTCCGCATAATCCGGTTTAGAACTTATTACATAAATAAAATTATCGAAATTGTCGGTAACGGGACAGCCTTCATATACATCTTCAGCTTCGTACTTATCGTAGCCCTCCAAATTTATATTGACTGTTTGATACGCATAAGGTTTAAGTTCATAATCAACAGGGATTCCCACATCAACATACGCATTAAAAATAATTGTCGTCACATCGGAAGGAACATCTGTTATTTTGAATACATTATCACCTATATCAAATGCGGGAGTCATCTTGACACCCGGCCAGGCCGCCGGCTCTTTGGGTGACCACCAATAACAACCGATGTCCTCATTTAAAGCACCAAGCGTTGTATCAAACCAGTCGTTCGGTGCCAAAAAATAATATGTGCGTGTTTCAGGTGGTGTTTCATCGGCACAGGCATCCAAAGCACCACAAGGGATTATCAGTGCCATAATCAAAAACAATGCTATTATTTTTTTGACTTTTTTCATACTAACATCTCTCTTTCTTTAATAATATTGAATTTTATTTGTAGAATATCTACTTATTTTATATAATAACACAACAAACAACAATAGTCAATAAGATAAATTTTGAACAAAACAATAAGCGGAATGTTTGATTTTCATTCCGCTTATTACAAAATTACTGATTTTTTTCGTTTACTGCTACCCAAATTTCACATTGATAATTCGGATCTGAAGTATCTGCCGAAGGATAAACTTCAAATTCCACATTCTCGGCATACTCGTACTGAGTGCTTTGAGGGAAAAACTCGGTAACTATTCTATGATATGTTTCAACGAACGCTTCGGGCATTTTACCTTTACTTGTAAATACAACGTAGGTGTTTTTGGGAATAGTTACGATTTCCAAATCGTCATCGACTTTTCTTCCATCGTATTCAACGCCGATACCATACGGGAACTGCTTTGAGTTAAGCTCTGACTCAAAACATATTCCAAGCAATCCTTTCATGACGGGATTTTCCGGCATACAAGCGATAAGTTTTCCCAAAGTTCCGTCTGCACTGCACTCCTGCCACAATGCCGTTATACCGGGTGCGGCATTTGCCGACTGAGGTTTTCCTACGCACTTTCTTTTGCAAACTACATCAAACGCATCTCTTTTTTCAATTCTGTAATCCATTTTACTTCCTCCTGACAACGTTAATTTTACAGACAGAGGAGTGAATATTTTGACCTTGCCACCGTGCTTGGCTTCGGTTGGGGTGATTCCATGAAATCGTGTAAAAGCTCTGGTGAATCCCTCTGCCGAATCGTATCTGTATTTAATGGCTATATCAAGAATTTTTGCGTTTCCCTTAGATAATTCTTCTCCCGCAAGAGATAGCCTTCGCATACGGATATAATCTCCGAGCGTAAATCCACAAAGAATACCGAATACTCTCTGAAAATGAAATGATGATGAATACGCCTGCTTTGCGACTTCTTCAAAATCAATTTCTTCGGTGATATTATCTTCCACATAGTTTATCGCTCTTTGAATACCCTGTATCCAATTCATTATATCACTCTCTTTCCGTGATTATATTCTATCATAATGCGTTTGAGTTTTCTTGACTTTATATGCTTTAGCGTGTCAAAACAGAATCACTTTTTTGTTATACCTTTGATTGCCTTTAAATACTCGTTGGGATTGTTTATCGAAAAATCTCCGTGATACATTCCTGTGAGTTCTTTGACAAAATTTAGAGGAATAGATTTGCTTATAAGTTCCGCAGATTTTTTTATACCGTGAGTTTCCTTTTCTCCATAATAAATATAAACTTCGGCAAAACAATTTTTTATTGAATCTTTGAGCTTATACGAAATACTCGCCTCAATAAAAGCAATCATATCATTTTTGGAAATAGCACAGGTATCACGATAATAGTCGCAAAATAAATCTTCTTTTATTTTTAACTGACGGAACTGCATTTTGGCAAACCATCTCTTTTTGACGAGCGGATAACTGCACACAAATGCAGGGCGAATCAATATTTTGGTTATATCCGATGGTATTGCCATCGCACTTTCTATTAGGGCATATCGACAAATATTCCCTTTTTGCGAAAGTATTTCCAGCAGAATTTGACCTCCGAGAGATAATCCGCAAATCATAAAAACCGAACCACCCAAATATTTTTCTATAAACGAGATAATATCTTTGGCATTGTTCTCAATGGTCGAAAAATGTTTGTCGCTTTCTGCGTGACCGTCTAAAAACGGAATTATTATATGATATTCGTCTTCGAGTATTTCTGCTTCTTCACGGTAGTTCCACCATGACAATCCACCGCCATGAAGAAATATTATAGTTTCCGAATTACCTAATCCAAATTCTTTGTATTTCATAGAACACCAAAAAATTAATAATCAATCAAACGAACCTACAAAGAACAGTGCTTTTTAGGTTCGTTTCTTTTGTTGAAAGGTTATTTTAAAAATTCTGTCCATGCATTAAGCCAGTTGTTTGTAGTACCGTAATCGGTATCTATACCAATGGTTTGAACAGTTTCGCTGTATACAATAATATTGTAGTCTTTTATCAGGTCTATGTTAGTATCATTGGTAATACCGTTAAAATCAGTTTGCACTTCTGTTATAAGTGGCTCGGTTGCTCCATTTGGATCTACTTTTTCTGTATAATAGAAGTACCCTTTTAGTTTACCATTTGTATTTTCTTTAACATACTTCCATTTAGATGAATATGAATTCGAATCTTTTGCAAGCTCTGTCTTAAAATCTTCCCAGCCATGAAAACCATCATTAGTAGCACCGCCCTTAACTTTTGCCAATTTTGCGACTTCACTATCGGAAAATTCCATATATACTCTAACAAAGCAGGGAATTGTACCTGTATTAGTAATTCTGACATCTTTCAGGGTAGTGTTTTCCATTGACTGAATAGCCGGCTCAGACCAATTAGACTCGGTTATACTTACATTTCCATTTCCAATGTTAATTTGGTTATCTTTCTTTTTTGCCGTTCCCAAATATGCGATGGTAATTCCTACGCTAAGAAGAATAACAGCAAGTGAACCCGAAATAATTATTAAAAGATTTTTTTTGTTAATCTTCACTTGGGGTCACCTGCTTTCTGTTAAGAATATCCCATATTTCACCGAGAGCCGTATCGTCAAGATAATCTGCCGAATACCCAAGTTCGTCCGATTGTATGCCATAAGCCTTAACTTCTACCGTAACATTGTTGCTTGTTCCCAACTCCTCGTCAATAAAACTCTTGAGCTGTATTTGGTCAAACAGCGTTACTGTTTGATTCGTCGAAGTATCACTGCCGGCGATTAGTTTTTTGTTATAGCCAAAAACATAGTAATTATAAGAATCGTTCGATATAGGACCTTTACTATTAAGATAAATCCAGCCTACTTTCTTGTCTGTATTTGTGGAATTTCCGCTGTGGTAATTAAAAACCACTTTTTTTGGGGTATTATTATCCGGTATAGGTGATACTGTCAAATTATTATTTGTTGAAGCAATCATTTTGAACAGCTCAAACTTTTCGGTTGTTGTTCCTCCTTCATATACTACCTTAGTACCTGTTTTATATTCGGTGGTATTTATTGTAGTATCGGTTTCATGAAGTAACGTAACTCTTGCT
>CACXHC010000223.1 GCA_902767285.1 uncultured Ruminococcus sp. | reverse complement strand
ATAGAATGTTCGTTGAAACACATAAAATTTATATAGTAAAAGTTTTTTTTGCTTCTTTTTTTTTCAAAAAAAAGAAGAGAAAATAATCAACAAATCCGACTGCACAAGTACGCAGTCGGATTTGTTTCAGTTTATAGAATGTTAGTTGAACAACATAAAATTTATATAGTAAAAGTTTTTTTGCTTCTTTTTTTTCAAAAAAAGAAGAGAAAATAGGCAACAAATTGGACATTTCTTAGGGCTGTTGTTTTTCACAGCCCCTTTTTTTAGTTAATCAAGTTCAAACGCACCTGTATAAAGTTGATAGTATTTGCCTTTTTTGGCGATAAGTTCTTTATGGCTTCCGCTTTCGATTATTCTGCCCATTTCAAGCACCATTATAACATCGGAGTTGCGGACTGTCGAGAGTCGGTGTGCTATGACAAATACGGTTCTGCCCTTCATGAGCGAATCCATGCCCTGTGATACGAGCGACTCGGTTCGGGTATCTATTGATGAAGTAGCTTCGTCAAGAATCATAACAGGCGGGTCGGCAACGGCGGCTCTCGCTATGGACAAAAGCTGGCGTTGTCCTTGAGAAAGGCTTCCGCCTGTACCGTTTATTACTGTGTTGTATCCGTCCGGCAGTCGTGATATGAAGCTATGAGCATTGGCGAGCTTGGCAGCTTCAATGCACTCCTCGTCTGTTGCGTCAAGTCTGCCGTATCTGATATTATCCATAATTGTTCCCGAAAACAAATTTGTATCTTGCAGAACTATTCCCAAAGAACTTCTTAAATCGGCTTTTTTAATCTTATTTATATTGATACCGTCATATCTTATTTTTCCGTCTGCTATATCATAAAATCTGTTTATAAGATTGGTTATGGTCGTTTTTCCTGCTCCGGTTGCTCCTACGAAAGCTATCTTCTGCCCCGGCTTTGCCAAAATACTTACATTATGCAAAACAATGTTATCGGAGGTGTAACCGAAATCTACATCATTAAGACTGACATTTCCCTTAAGTTCGGTGTATGTAACAGAGCCGTCCTCGTGGGGGTGTTTCCATGCCCATGTACCTGTGCGGTGTTCGGATTCAACAAGATTTTCGCCGTCATATTCCGCATTGACAAGGGTAACATAGCCGTCATCCGTTTCGCTTACTTCGTCCATTAGAGTGAATATTCGTTTTGCTCCGGCAAGTGCCATTATAACAGAATTTAACTGCTGTGATACTTGTCCTATCGGCATACTGAAACTCTTCGAAAGCTGTAAAAACGAAACTATTGCTCCTATTGTGAGCGAACCGCCCGATACTACGCTTATTACTGCTCCGACTATGGCAAGAACAGCATATTGTAAATTTCCGATATTGCCCATTATCGGCATGAGCATATTTGCAAACTGATTGGCATTGTATGATGCTTTATATAATTCTTCGTTAAGTTTGTCGAATTCCTCTTCGGCTTTTTTCTCATGACAAAATACTTTTATTACTTTTTGTCCGGTTGTCATCTCTTCTATATATCCGTTAACTTTACCGAGGGAATTTTGCTGAGATATGAAATATTTTCCGCTTCGTCCGCCTACCTGCTTTACTACAAAAAATTGCAGGAAAATAAACAAAAACACAACTATCGTTAAATATGGACTCGTGTATACCATAGCCGCAAACACGGCAATTATAGTTATTATTGAGTTTACCATATTCGGGATACTTTGAGAGAGCATTTGGCGGAGAGTATCGGTGTCGTTGGTGTAGTAGCTCATTACATCGCCGTGAGTATGAGTATCAAAATATTTTATGGGAAGTGTCTGCATATGCTTGAACATATCGTCACGGATTTTTTTGAGTATTCCCTGAGATATTGTTATCATTATTCTATTATACAAATATCCGGCAAACGCCCCGAAAAGATACAGCCCCCCCATTATGAGTATCGCCCTCAAAAGTGGCATGAAATCAGGATTTTGAGCATTAACGAGAGGCATTATATAAGAATCAATGAGAATTTTCAAAAACATCGAGCCTACAACGTTTATCATAGAACTAATGACAATACATATAATAACACATACAAATCTGCCTTTGTAATTATCAAAAATATATCCCATGAGTCTTTTTACGGTATTTTTATCTATTTTTGGCATTTCGGGCATATTGGGTTTGGGAGATTTGGTTTTTTCACTCATCGTTTTCGCCTCCCTTTACCTGAGAATAATATACTTCCTTATAAATATCATTATTTTGAAGCAATTGTTTATGAGTACCGACAGCGTTTATTTTTCCGCCGTCCATAACGATTATTTTGTCTGCATTTTCAACAGACGCAACTCTTTGAGCAATAATAATTTTTGTTGTATCGGGAATTTCTTCTGCAAATGCTTTTCGGATGAGAGAATCGGTTCGGGTATCCACGGCACTTGTAGAATCATCGAGAATGAGAATTTTCGGTTTTTTGAGCAAAGCTCTGGCAATACACAAACGCTGTTTTTGTCCGCCCGATACATTTGTACCGCCCTGTTCTATATAAGTATCATATTTATCGGGAAATTTCTCAATGAAGCTATCGGCTTGAGCGAGTTTGCACACTCTCTTAATATCTTCATCGGAGGCGTTTTCATCACCCCAGCGGAGATTATCTTTTATAGTACCCGAGAAAAGCACGTTCTTTTGAAGAACCATAGCTACTTCGTTTCGCAGAGTTTCGATGTCGTAATCACGCACATCTACACCGCCAACAAGAACTTTTCCTTTTGTTGCATCGTAGAGTCGTGGTATGAGCTGAACTATGGTTGATTTGCTTGAACCTGTTCCGCCGATTACGCCTACTGTTTCGCCCGATTTTATATCTATATCTACATCTGACAAACAATATTTATCGCTGCCGTTATAACTGAAAGATACATTTTCAAATTTAATACTGCCGTCTTTGATTTGGGTGATTGGCGAATCTCCGTTTTTAAGGTTCGGCTCTTCCGAAAGGACTTCGGCTATTCTCTCCATTGATGAACGTGATATAACCAACATCATAAATATCATGGAAAGCATCATGAGATTCATCATCATTTGCATGAGATATGTAAACATTCCGGTGAACTGTCCGGTTGTCATACCGAGTGCGGGGTCGTTGTGCGATGCAACTATATATTTTGACGAGATCCAAGACATTAGAAGCATGGACGAATATATTACTATCTGCATGAGAGGCATATTCATTATTACAAGTTTTTCGGCTTTTAAGAAAAGGTCGTATAAATCGCCCGATATTTTGCCGAATTTTTCGTTTTCGTGATCCTCTCTTACAAATGCCTTTACAACTCTGATTCCGTGTAGATTCTCTTCAACAACGTTATTGAGTTCATCATAAGTCTTGAAAACTTTTTTGAATATAGGGTGGGCTTTCGAAAAAATGAAAAGAAATCCCGCCGCTAAAATCGGTATCATCGACAAAAACACCATCGACACTTTGGCATTTATTCGGAATGCCATAACCATACTGAAAATTATCATGGCAGGGCTTCGGAAAGCCGTTCGCACTATCATCATATACGAATTTTGGACATTCGTTACATCTGTTGTCATTCGTGTAATAAGACTTGATGTCGAAAATTTGTCGATGTTTGAAAAAGAAAATTTCTGTACATTGTAGTACATATCATGCCTGAGATTTTTTGCAAATCCGGCTGCGGCTTTGGCAGCGTATTTGCCTGCCAATGCTCCGAGAGTCAACGACAAAAGACACAACACAACTATTATTGCACCTGTTTCACATATATAGGTCATATTGCTTTTTGTTATACCGTAATCGATGAGGTTTGCCATTAATATTGGAACTATAACTTCGACAATTACTTCTCCCACAACAAGGATCGGAGCAAGTAATGACGCTGTTTTGTATTCTCGGACAGATTTCAGCAATTTTTTAATCATATATTCACTTCCGTTCTAATTATTAACTGATGTACCGGATAAATGATTCGGCGAACTTCCGCCTATATTTTCCATCAGTTTATCTTTTTGTTCTTTGAGTATTCGATCCGCATAGCCGCATACTTTTTTTGTGAGCCACATATATGCTGTTGTGTCCTCTCGATAATCTGCCTCTGCGAACATTTGAACTCTGCCATCTATACGCATTTGTTCAACTTGGCTGAACGCCTCTGCATTTCCTCTCGGATACACTGCGAATGTAGAACCACCGTTTCTGTTTATCAACGAAAATGCGGGAATATCGCTTGGGCCGTCGGCAACGTATATCATATTTTTAAATGGGATACGTCTGTGTTCTTCGGGAATTTTGGTGTTTACGTCTATTCTCGATCTGATACCTACGCCCTTGTTGATTTCAAATAAAGCTCTTGTTTTTGTTGTATTGTCGATGGTGTAGGCGATTTCGCTTATTACCACTTCATTGTTAACACCAACGGGAGCATCTACCAATTCACAGCCGTAGCAACCTTTTATAAGCGATTTAAACTCTGACCCCTCTATTATTTTTCTGAACCCCGTACTGACTATATAATGCTCAACACGAATATCATTTTCGCTATATTTGGGATCTTGTTCAATCACATTTTTTAGTTTTGTAAATATTTCGACTGCTCCGGGATAAAATTTCAATTTTTTGCCGTACTCGACAAGCTCGGCATTGTTAAGACCGGCAAATATTCCTTTTTTGGCAAACTCGATAAATCTATTAAGATAATATGTATCACGATTTACCATGATTCCTTGTTCAGCCATAATTCTATTTATTATGGCACTTGTTTCTTCCCAAAACGCATTTGAATCTACATCATAATGTTCAAAAATAGGGTCTTCCATATAACCGTCAACGAGGGTTTTATCGAAGTCCCATACTACCGCAATTATTGATGACATTTTTAACCTCCTATTTAACAGCAGGCAGAGCCTGCTGTCAATTCGCATTGTAGTTTACAACATAATGTAATGTACATCGCAATTTGACCATACATTTATTAAAGTTTTTTTGCTTCTTTTTTCAAAAAGAAGAAGCAAAAATTACTATTTCTATTATAAAACAGAGTTTTTTAATAGTCAACAAAAAAACAGCGGAGAAACCGATTGTTTCTCCGCTGTTAGTTAGTTACTCAATTATACCATAAGGCTTGAAACGAGGTCGGCATATTCGGAAGGATCTTCAACAGGAAGTCCGGCGATTATAACAGCCTGAGTATAAAGTACTTTTGCATATTTCTCGGCTTTTTCCTTATCAGCCGTGATATTTGCTATGAGAGCCGTTACTGCCGGGTGTGCCGCATTAAGCTCAAGAACTCGGTCTGCTTTGATGTGTGCCTCGGGCTGAGCCATAGCCATATACTTCTCCATCTCAAACGAAACTTCGCCTTTAGCTGTAAGACATACCGGATGACTCTTGAGTTTCTTTGAGAAAATAACCTCAGATACTTTTGTTCCGAGAACATCTTTTATAAATTTGAGTGCTTCGTCATCGTCTTTGTTATCTTCTTTGCTGTCGCTTTCGCCTTCGACATCTTCGTTAACAATGTTCTTGAATGATTTTTTGTCGTAATCGTTTAGTCCCTTTATTGCAAACTCGTCTATATCTTCGCCGCAGCAGAGAACTTCGATGCCCTTATCACGGAAATATTCCATTTGCGGAAGTTTATCTATTGCCTCTACGCTCTCGCCTGTTGCGAAATAAATATCCGTCTGGTCTTCGCTCATTCTTTCAACATACTCTTTAAGAGTAACAAGCTTTTTCTCGGTAGAAGAATAGAAAAGAACAAGGTCTTTTACCGAGTCTTTATGAACCCCGTAATCGGCTACAAGACCGTATTTAAGCTGTTTTCCGAAATTATTGAAGAATTTTTCGTATGCTTCTCTGTCATTTTTAAGCCAATCAAGAAGCTCGTTTTTGATTTTCTTCTCAAGTGTATTTGCTATCGTTTTGAGCTGGCGATCGTGCTGGAGCATCTCTCTCGAAATATTCAGCGAAAGATCTTGCGAATCAACAACGCCTTTTATAAATGCAAATTGTTCGGGAACAAGGTCGGAGCAGTTATCCATTATCAAAACTCCGCTGCTGTAAAGCTGAAGTCCTTTTTTGTACTCCTTTGTAAAATAATTGTACGGAACTCTTGACGGAACAAACAGCAAAGATTTGTATGTAACAAGTCCTTCAACCGAGTTAGCAAAAACTTTTGCGGGGTCTTCAAAATCAAGGAATTTTTGTTTGTAAAATTCGTTGTATTCCTCATCTGTTACATCCTTCTTATTTTTCTGCCAAATGGGAACCATTGAGTTGAGTGTTTCAAGCTCAGAAACTGTATCATACTCGGGATTATCAAGATCCGAACCTTCACGCAATTTTCTGTGTTCGGTTTCCATCATAATAGGATAACGAATATAGTCCGAATATTTCGATACAAGCGACGAAATTCTGTATTTCTCAAGGAACTCGCTGTACTTCTCTTGTTCTGTATCCTCTTTTATTTTGAGAATGATTTTTGTACCTACGGAATCTTTCTCTATTTCTGTTATTTCGTAACCGTCAACACCCGAACTCTGCCATTGATAAGCCTGTTCGCAACCGTATTTTTTTGTTTGAACGGTTATTTCATCAGATACCATGAATGCAGAGTAAAATCCTACACCGAATTGACCTATAATATCAACATCTTCACTCTGACCGTTCTCCTGCTTGAATTTGAACGAACCGGAATTTGCTATTGTACCGAGATTTTCGTCAAGCTCTTCTCTATCCATACCGATACCGTTATCGGTTATTGATATGATTCTGTTTTCTTTATCGACATCAATGTTGATTTTAAAATCGTCTTTATTAATGCCAACGCCGGAATCTGTGAGAGAAATATAATAAAGTTTATCAATAGCATCACTGGCGTTTGATATTATCTCTCTCAAAAATATCTCTTTGTGCGTATAAATAGAATTGATCATTAAATCAAGGAGTCTTTTGGATTCCGATTTAAATTCAGTTTTTGCCATTACATATTACCTCTTTATAATTTTTTAGCACTCGATATGTTCAAGTGCTAAAATAAATAATAACTCAATTTTTTATATTTGTCAATAGGTAAAGAAATTTTTTTAGAGTTTTTGAACAATAACGGCAAATGTGATCCTGATGTTAACACCAAACAATAACTTGTTGTACAATATACGAAGTCATACTAAAAAATTTCGTCCATACATTTTCTCGACAGCAACAACAAAAATATTTTGGAATGGTCGGAAACTGTATACGAATATGCAAAGACTCTTTAGAATACAGCAAAATTACTCGATATTAAGTGTTTCTCCCGGCATCAGTATAATTTTATTCGGTGCAGACCAGTCCTCGGCAAGAGCTTTGTCGAGCAGTTCGCCGTTTGCGGTTTCGTTGTGATATGGGATATTGTGCTTCGCTCCTACAATTTCGGCACACTGTGCTGCTTCTGCGTTGCCCATATTGTAAACACCGTCACAACAGAAAAACGCATAATCGATATTTCTGTTGCCAAGCTCGCTCATCTGATTTGTAGTTGAAGTATCACCCGATATATAGAGCGTTTTGCCGTTTTTGAATGTAAGAACGTAACCCACACAGGAATTTATATCATGGTTTGGATTATTCCCCGCTTCGACAGCTTCAACTATCACAAACGGCAAATCGAATGTCTTGTAAACGCCGTTCTGAAGTGCCTCGGAATACGTTATTATCTCACAATTTTCGTTTCGGTTTTCGACCTTTTGGAGTTGGTTGTGGTCATAATGGCCGTGCGTTACAAGTATCAAATCAGCAGTACGAGTATAATCGCCCTCCTCGTAAGGGTCGATATAAATAACCTTATTGTCCTCCGTTACAACACACATTGTTGCGTGTCCGAAATAAGTAAGCACGGGAGTTATGTTTGTATTTGCCATATCGTTTTCACTTTCCTTCTCGCTGTTATTTTCGCTATCCCTCTGCACGGCAGAGGGATTCATATTTTCTGTGGATTCTTCACTCTTCAAATCTGTATCTCCACAGCCTGCGGCGGTAATTATTATTATAAATGTGCAAATCAATATACAGAGTTTTTTCATCTGACGGACTTCCTTTATTCTGATGATATTTAATTATGGTGCTATAATCTCGCCAATTTTGTTTTTATCTGATATACCTACGGTGAATCGAAGTACCGAAAGTGCGTCATTTGCTGTTACTTGACCATCGCCGTCAACATCTGATGCGACAAGTCGATTTTCCGAAAGTTCCCCAATCGATACGGTGTATCGTAGTATCATCAATGCATCGTTAGCAGTTATAGTTCCGTCACCGTCAGCATCGCCGTACTTGTTTTCCGATGATTCGGGAATACTGGAAGATACAACTTCACAGGTTGATTCTTCGCCGAGAGGTCTTAGGGTTATGTTAAGCACAATGAAACTTCCCTCCGTTACAGTGACCATTCTTTCGTATGTCGTATGCTCTTCTTCCTCAACACGAAGCAGAAATGTACCTTTTGGAGGATTATCAAATTCAAAATTAAAAGGATCGGATGTTGTGTATGTACTTGAAAAATCCCAGTTCTCTTTTAGATCTATAAGTGTTACGGTTATCCTACTGCCCGTGTTTGAACTTATAACGGTACCGCTGATAGGAGGTTTTGGGATATAGTATGATTCGGGTGCTACTATTGCGAAAATTCCTTTATTGTAATCATCGGCGGATATTGATATATACCCGTTGCGTATGGGTGCATATATTTGGGTAAGGGCATACGGAGACTGATCGTAATCATAATCATCAGTATTTTCTTTTGGTTTAAAACTATAAACAATCAGCTTTTCTTCCGGTGCGAGGCTTTCGGGAACCGGTATTTTGAATGTGAAAGGTTCTCCGCCTATCTCCTCACCATTTCCATTTTTTAGAGTGAGCTTATATGCGTTGAGGATTCTGTACTCAGGACGATTTCCCGAGAAAAGGCTCAAATATCCGCTTTTGTAATTATACAAATTGTTATACAGACCGTTATAATCGTTTTCAAGATTTAGATTTTGTACCGAAAAGCTGTATTCGCCGATATTAAGTGCTTGTATGCCCGTATTTTTATCGGTTGAAGTAGTAATGCAACCTATTTCGAGTTTTGCTGCATCCCAGTCGCCTGAAATGATACCATAGTTTCCCAAAATCTCAATTTGTGAAGAATAGAGATTGGTCACCATACCAGGCACGGAAATATGAGCTATTGTATCCTCAAATGTCATGCCGAATTTGGGGTTGTTTTCGACTGTTTCATCTGTATTTATAAGAAATGCACCGCCGTTTCTCGAAAAATCGTTCTTTATGGTAATATCGCAATTTTTGGCATTGAATCTTCTGCCGAAAATTATAGACTGACCGTTTGTGTCGATCTTAGTATCAGAAAGAAGTATATCTCCTTTACTCCACAAATACGTTCCGAAAAGATCGCAGTTCTTTATCTCAATATTTGATGCGTCGAGGTATCCGAGCATATCACTGCCGGATTGAAAATTTTCCGATTTATAAATAAAATTAACGGAAGTTGTATCAATTTTGAGATTTCCGCCACAGTCAATTCCGGTATAATCGTAAGTTTGCACAGAAAGACTTCCGCTTCCCGAAATATTGAGGTCGCCGGACGTTTGTATCCCCTGAATAATATATCCGGGATAGTCCTCACCAAAAAATCCGTCTTCCGAATTGGGGCAATATATTTTGTTTTCACCGACAAGCACGATATTGAGTTTATCAAGTCCCGACCTTACAGCCACATTTGGAGACGGCCAAACGCCGTTTTCTGTCTTTGTAAGAGGCATGAAATAATCGTTAGAGGTTTTTGTTATAGTTGCACTGCTAAGTGTGAGCGTATTTGTTTCGGGATTGAACGATGCCGTACCGCTACCACAAGGAATCGACAAAGCATCTTTTGAAAAACGCTTTCCGTTGACGCTGAGAGCGTATATTTTAGTGGAACCGGGATTTATAATGTCAGCATAGAACGCAAAACGAGTCCTCCAGTTTTCGGCACTCTCCTTTGGTACGCTGATTGTAAATTGAGAATTTATATTAACAAATTGCTTCTCTTCGAGATTATCATAGCGTTTTTCGCTTTCAGTGTCACCGCAATCATACTTTATAATAAGCTCTTTGAAATTAGGACAGTTATATACACATGGAATGTCGGCACCTTCGGGAATAGTTAGACTTTGAAGTGAATCGCAGTTTTCAAACGATGCTATCTTATCATTGTATTCGAGCAAATAGCCGTTTTCCGGCGAAAAACAAAGTCTTTCAGAGTCGTTCTGTGTCGAATAGTTTCTCTCGATATTGACATTTTTTAGAGAAGTACAGCCGAAAAACGCACCTTCCGAAATAAGCGTGACAGTTGCCGGTATTGTTATGCTTTCGAGCTTTGTACAGCAGGCGAACGCAAACGGTGATATGGTAGTCACATCTTTTCCGATAGTGATATTTTTGACCTTTTCAAGCTCTTCGGGGAATGTCGCTTCAACTATTATTTTTGACGAATATCCGCTTTCTGTTTTTCTGCGATACTGCTTACTCCATTCCGTCATACCGTCATTTGTAGTAATTGTCAGATTACCCGTACTTTGATCGAAAACATATCCATTAGTTTCGGAATAAACACCTTTTTCGGCATCAACAAATGTATAGCCGGAATACGCCATAACCTCGGCATATTTTTCGAAAGCAGTGCCTCTGTAACCTATGATAACGGGAGAGCTGTCCTGAGAACGATTGAACAAACTGTAAGAATTGTCTTTATCGTAGGAAGTTTCGTATACAATACCGTCAAGGTCACTGTATCTTCCTGCTGTATGCATATTTTTTGATACATACACTTTTTGGGCATCAAAATTATTAAGCCCTACAAATTCTATACTGTCGGGCAATTTCAGTATATCGAGCTTTGTCGAGGCAAAAGCCGAACTACCGATATACCGGCAACTATCGCCGATTTTAATTTCCGTAATCGGAGCATATTCAAATGCATCCTTTTCGATATAAACTGTACCGCCGAGATCAACTTTTTTGAGGTTATAGCAGTAATCGAATCCTTTGACATAACGACATGTCGATGGCAATACAAGCTCAGTGAGTTTTTCGTTACGAACAAAATTGCATATACTGCGTATGCCCTCGGGAACAACAAGCTTGTAGTTGTCGGGCATTTCGCCCTTAAATCCGGCAAGACATTTTCCAATATAAACAGGCCCATCGGGCAGCGACCTGTACCAAGATGACTTTTCTCCATAGTAATATACATCAATAAGGCTATCGGGGGCATTCAGCGTTTTAAGAAAATTGCAGTCGCTTACGCTCAGACTAAGAACACCATCCGGTAAATCGATTTCGGTAAGTTTTACACACTCGCTTATATTTACTTTTTGTATACCCTGCGTGAATTTGATGCTTTTGAGATTCTTCATTCTCGAAAAAGAAATATCTTTTACACTCTCGGGCAGAGCTATCGTTTCGATATTGCCGCCGTCGATAGACAGAGATTTTACTCCGTTAAGCATATCGGCGGTGATATTTTTCGTTTGTATATCTGATAGATATAGATGATGTTCGTTTTCGCTTGTTAAAAAATATGTTCCGGTGTCGGGCAGCGTTACAACAGAGAACGCACTGAAATTTTCGGGAATCTCAACGCTTTTTATGTTTGAGTAACAGCCTGAAGAGCCACTGCCTGTTAAATCCGGGTTACCCTTTAATATGAGTTTATTGCACGAAAATTTGAAACTGTCTATATCGATACTCTTCAAACTTGCGGGAAATACGACTGTATCGTATTTTTGATCTGAGTAAAAACAGAAATCTTTGTTTAAATACTCCACACCTTCGGGAATTATAAGGTCTTTTTCTGTGTAGCCCGTGATATTTCCGATAAATCTCAGGGTGTCGGGCAGAGTTTTCAGACCGCCTATGCCATACCTTACGTTGATACCCTTTGTTCCGTTTCTAAGCGTGTACGACTCGGGGTAATTCCCGTTATCGTCTTTACGAAATCCCATGAAACAAGAGCCGATATATATCGGTTCGCCGAGAGGCTGTTCATAATACCACGGCTCGTTTTCAAAATTGTAATACACTCGGTAAAGCGTATCCGGGAACGTTATATTTTTAAGAGATGTACAATATGAAAAGGCATAATGTCCTATTTCCTCAAGTCCGTAAGGAAGAAGAATATTGTCAAGTTTTGGACATTGGCTAAACGAATCCTCGTCTATGACCTTTAAAGAGCCTTCATGGAACGCTACTTTTTCAAGATTTTCGTTTTCGCTGAATCCCGAAATTTTTTCGACCGATGCCGGGAAAGAAATATTCGTAAGTAATGGACATTCCGTAAATCCTGTTATTTCCTTCGTTCCTTCGGGAAAGGTGATTTCGGAAAGATTCGGACAGTTGCAAAAAGATGTTATCGATTCCGGCACTCCATTAAAAGTGACTTTTTTAAGTTCCGAGCAATTGTCAAAACCCGACACTTTTTTTATGGTAGACGGCAAAATGACTTCTTCAAAATAATGCCCTGCTGTGTTGTCGTTTCGGGAATCGTAAAAATCAAAGTCGATATACTCAACGCCCTCGGGGATTTCGAGAACTCGCTCATTTGAATAACATGATGTGAGTCGTCCCCCGACTATAGTACAGCCATTTTCCTTGTATGATATTCCGCCATATTCATCGTATCCGACAGTGCCGTAAAAAGCATAAGCTGCCGCTTTATTGATTATAGATATATCGGGACATGGCAATTTTCCGCATCTATAAAATGCTTTTTCGCATATTTCACAATCTTCAGGAAAATTGATTTTTTGCAGATTGTAACAGCCCTCGAAAGCACTCTCGCCTATTTTCTTTAAAGTGGATGGCAAATTTACCTCGATAAGTGCCGTATTGCATGGATGAGTACTAAGACCACTTGTGTAATAGCCGAAGGCATATTCGCCTATTTCCTCCACGCCCTCATTCATTGTTACTCTGATAAGCGTATCGCCCATAATGCCATCAACCTTTTTTATGCTTCCGGGTATCGTCAAAGAAAGAACACCCGCCGGAAGAGTTATGCCCTGCACAGCAACAACTTTGTGACCGTCTATGGACGATGGAAATGTAAGCTCAGTCGAAAAACCGTTATAATCGGTTAATACTATATCGCCGTTGTTTAAAATTAAATAAGAATATGCGGAAAATCCTGCATCTTCGATTGGGTCTGTGCTTTCTGATACTGCTTTATCCACCTCTTCCGCAAATGCGGGCTGAGCCATCGAAATCAGCAGAACAAACACCATGAAAACGGCGACATAAAAACGAAGCATTTTTTTGTGTTTCATTATGGAAAACCTCCAATCCTTAAATATATACACTTTATTGTTCATCAATTAGACGAATACAAGTACATTATTACTATTTTATTGTATCATAAAACAGTAATAATAGTCAATCGTTATAGATTTTATATATATCCGAAATATTTATTTTATTTCAACGCAAATATAAATGATTGTTTAAAAATAGACAATTATTGAAAAATTGCTCATTGACTAACATAATGCAATTAAATATAATAGGTTATAATCTAATTTTCAACAGATGTTAAAATCTCCGAGGTGTTGTTTATGGCGAAAAAAATCAAAGATCCAAATCAAGATTTTATGCACATACTTGCTCAAGGTATTGTCAGATACCGATTTGTAATAATGGGTTTATTTCTTGCGGCAGCTGTATTCTGCGGAATGTCGATTTCAAAAGTTAAAGTTAATGAGGATATTACGGCATTTTTGCCCGCTGAAACGGAAACACGGCAGGGACTTACCATAATGGAGGACGAATTTATAACATACGCCACAGCAGATGTTATGATTTCGAATATAACTTACGATCGTGCGGAAAAAATCGCTGAGGAGATAAAAAAACGAGATCATGTTTCAGATGTCACTCTTGATGATACTCCCACTCATTTTAAAAATTCGTCGGCACTTCTATCTATATCATTTGACGGCGTGAGCAGTGATGAGAATATCATAAAAGAAATGAACGATATTAAGGAATATCTAAAACTGTATGATGCTTATTTCTCAACCGAAATAGGATTTAACAGGTCAAAAGAAATCGCATCAGAAATGGGCGGAGTTCTTCTTCTTACGCTCGCCGTAATTCTTGGAGTACTGCTTTTCACGTCAAGAAGTTATTTCGAAGTAGTCATATTTTTTATAGTTTTCGGATTTGCGGCTGTGCTGAATATGGGAACAAACTATTTGCTTGGGGAAATATCGTCAATAACAAATTCTATTGCGGTTATATTACAACTTGCTCTTGCGATAGACTATTCGATTATTCTTATTCACCGCTATCAGGACGAGGCGATTCAGCGTAACAGTTCTCGTGAAGCACTCATTGAAGCTCTTGCTAAAGGTATTGTTGAAATATCGTCATCTTCTCTTACAACAATATCCGGATTGCTTGCACTTACTCTAATGCAGTTCCGTCTTGGATATGACCTCGGTGTTGTCTTAACAAAAGGCATCATTTTCAGTATTTTGTCTGTTCTTTTGCTAATGCCGGGACTTATTCTCTTCTTCCCCAAAATGCTCAAAAAAACGGCACACCGTTCTCATGTGCCTGATATTTCGGCGTGGGGGCGTTTTCTTACAAAATCTAAATACTGTTTTGTTTGGGTCTTTATTGTTATTATTCCTTTTTCCATTGTTTGGTCGTCTAAAACGAACTACGCATTTGCCGACAGCACAATTGACGAACTTGTTTATTCCGAACGCCGTGCCGCTATGCACAAAATAATAGATACTTTTGACGAATCAACACAAATAGCACTTATTGTCCCGTCCGGTGATTTTGAAAGCGAAAAAGCGGTAATTCAGGAGGTTTTACCGTTGGACAACGTAAAAAATGTGACGGGTCTTGCAAATATAGAAATCGAAAACGGCAGAATGTTGACCGATAAATATACTCCGAGAATGTTTTCGGAATTGCTGGATATTGATATTGAAGAAGCTGTTCTTCTTTATCAGGCATACGGCGTCGAGCATAAGCAATATCAGGGAATTTTTAAAAATTCGGAAGAGTATGAAGTTCCGCTGATAGATATGTTTCTGTATCTGTTTGATAAAGTTGACGAGGGAATTGTAACGCTTGATGATGATCAGCTCAATCGCCTTACAGAGCTTCGTGCATCTTTAATGAAAGGTATCGAGCAACTTCGTGGTGAAAATTATACACGAATTATCATTACAGCAACGGTTCCCGTTGAAGGCAGTGAAAGTATAGAGCTGGTCGAAAAGATACGCACGGCGGCATTGAAATATTATTCTCAGATTTCAGATGACCAAAAAGTTCTTGTTATAGGAGAAATAACAAGTGCTCGTGATCTTAACGAAACATTCAACAGCGACAGCATGAAAATAAATATTTTGACTATATTGTTTGTACTTATTATATTGCTTTTTACGTTCAAAACAGTTGCAGGCTCTGCACTTCTCGTATTTGCAATTCAAGGAAGTATATGGATCAATTTCTCTTTCCCCTATCTTATGAATATTACAAGCTCATTTGTTACAAATATGATAGTTTCGGCTATACAAATGGGTGCGACTATTGACTACGCTATTGTTATTATGAGTCACTATATTGAAAACAGACAGAATCTTGATAAGCGAAACTCCATGACAGCGGCGGTGAACGAGAGCTTTCCGACTATACTTACATCAGGTTCAATATTGACAATGGCTGGATTTCTAATTTCAATGAGAGTCAGCGATGTATATATCGGTCATATTGGTCTTGCGGTTGGCAGAGGTGCTTTAATCTCTGTAATACTTGTTTTGACGGTGCTTCCGCAGTTAATTGTACTTCTCGATGTTCTCATTGAAAAAACACGTTTCACGATACATCTCGGAGGTGAACGAAAGTGAAAAAAATCGTATCATTTACAATCGCACTGATACTTACTGTTATTCAGCCGATTTTTACAGTGAACGCAATTGCAAACGACAAAAATACTGTTGTTATATCAACAGTAAAACAACTGGAAGAGTTTGCACATCAATGCTCTTTAGATAGCTTCTCAAAAGGATTAAATGTAAAACTTGCTAATGATTTAGATTGCAAAGACTCATCTTTTACAGGAATCCCTTATTTTTGCGGAACATTTGACGGATGCGGTTACACTGTTAAACATTTAATGCTTTCTCAGGACGGTTCAAACATTGGTTTTTTCAGATATACTTCAAAAGATGCAAGAATAAGAAATATCTCTGTTGAAGAAAATGTCGAACCCGGTGGAAGTGCTTGTGTTGTAGGCGGAATAGCGTCAGAAAACGACGGTGTAATAAGCAACTGTACAGTCATTGGCAATATAAAGGCAATAGAAAGTGCCGGAGGTATCGCAGGCAAAAACACAGGAATTATAAGTTCATGTTCGTTTTCGGGTTCTGTATCTGCTGAACACCGTGCCGGAGGCATTTCGGGAGAAAACACAGGAACTATACTTAACTGTACAAATTCCGGCAAAATAGATACGACTCTTATTTCTGTAAGCGACAAAAAATCACGAATAAGTCTAAATTTTGATGTTTCGGAATTAACAGAGGACGATTTTCTCAATATAACCGATATTGGCGGTATTTCCGGTTACTCAACGGGAACAATCCTAAACTGTACAAACGAAGGTTGCATTGGCTATGAACGTATCGGATATAATGTAGGCGGTATCGCAGGCCGACAAAGCGGTATGATCTCAAAATGTATCAACAACGGCGAAATAATAGGAAGAAAAGATGTCGGCGGAATTGTCGGTCAGGCTGAACCCTATGCTGTATGGGATATTTCCGAAACCACTCTTGCCGAGTTAAAAAATTCTCTTAATGATATTCAAAAAAATCTTGATACATTCAATAAAGGTTTAAAGGATAATTCTCCGGAAATAAAAAAGGCGACTGAAAATCTGAAATCTTGTGTTGACAAAACAGCTAAGGATACCGAGAAAGCTATAAATATAGCGTCCGGCAATATTTCCGAAGCTGAAAACACGGCAAACAGACTTATATCTCTTATTTCAACAAAGATAGACGAACACAATTCTCCCGAAGCCGGCAAAATGATTGACGAGCTTTCAAAGCTCGCCAATGATACAACTCTTGATATAAATACATCGGGGCTTACGGAATTACTTGAAAAACTCCGTTCACAGGACAGCGACCACGATTTGACAATTTCGATAAAGAGTGATCTTGAAAAAATCAAGAATCGTACTTCAACATACGACAGTGCAAAAACCGAAGATTCAAAACACCGTTCAAAATCGGGTCGTACCGTTGAGGAACTTACCACGGATATTGAATCGGCTATTGACAGCAAAGATATCAAGATCGCTCGACAGCTGACAAGTGAGCTTTTATCTCTTATTGAAAGCGGTGCCAAATCAATAGATATAAATGCAATAGACATAATTATATCAAAACTTTCAAATCTTGAAAACTCGTATATCTCCGAAGCCGGTTCTCTCGGAAACTCTGTTGAAGATATTCTTGCATCGGTATCGTTCACCCGTCCTGACGTTAAACAACTGAAAACAGATGCAGACAGTATAGCAAATTCAGCCGGGGAACTCCGTTCACTTATTTCGAAAACATCGGGGTCAGCCAAAGAAGATGCAAAAAAAGTCCTCGACTCCTGTTCATCGCTTGCTGGTCTTTTCTCGGAATCAGATACAGATATTATTCAACTGCAAACCGATTATCAAACAGATATTTCAGCTTTTGACAGCGAAAAATATAAAAATGGCGTAGTAAAATCAAGCGAGAATTACGGCAAAATATCGGCTGATACAAATGTGGGCGGTATTGCCGGCAATATGGCTTGCGAAATCGATATTGATGCAGAAGATCAAATAAAAATACCTGCTTATATGCTTCAAAATGCACGTTATGTTGTTTTTGCCGTTCTTTCCGATTGTTTTTCCGGCAGTGATATAACAGCAAAAAAAGATTGTACCGGAGGAATTGTCGGAAATGCGGATTTTGGTGCTGTAATCGACTGCGAAGCGTCCGGAACGATAAACGGCGGAGATTACTGCGGAGGTGTTGCAGGCAAAAATTCGGGCAATATTTCCGATTCGTATTCCAGATGCCTTCTTTACGGAGATAAATTTGTTGGCGGTATAGCCGGAGAAGGCTGTGATATTTCGGATTGCCGTGCATATTCGTATGTAAAAAGCGATAAAGAGTGCAGTGGCTCGATAGCAGGAAATATAACTGGCTCAGCAGAAAACTGTCTTTTTGTCGAAAATGGAGTCGGCGGTATAGACGGCATAAGTTATAATGGTATCGCAGAACCTTTGAGTTACAGCGAAATGATGACTCTTCCCGACATTCCAGAATGGTTTAAGAAAATATCCGTCACATTTGTTGCGGGCGGAAATACCGTAGCCGTAAAAGAGGTCGAATTTGGTGGTAGTATCGATAAACTCCCCGATGTTGAAAGAGATGGCACTCGCTACTGGAAATGGAACGATTTTGATAACAATCATATATATTACAGCCAGACAATAGAGGGTGAATATAAAGATCCCAAAACTACTATATCAACAAACGAAGATATTCCGCTTTTTCTTGCGGAAGGTAATTTCTACGAGGGTCAAAAACTTACTGTCAGAAATGAAACCTCTGATATTGCCATAGAAAAAGAAAAAGGAAATCTTATAGGGGCGTATACAATAAATATTAATGGTGCAGACAGTATTTTGCGTATCAGAATGAAGATGGCAGACAAAGGCTCATTGTATACACTCACAAACGGAAAATGGACAAATATAGACTACCAAACGGACGGAAGTTATATCGTTTTTGATATGGAAAACGGCGGAACAATAGCATTTTTCGGAAAGCGGCTTGCGAGTGTTCCCGTATGGGCGATAGTTACGGGTTCGGTTGCGTTTGTGGCTCTTATTTCGGCGATAATTATTTCAACAAAAAGAAAGAAAGCTGCTTCGGTAACTCATCGTGTGGAATCGTAAACTAAAGTTTCAATATAATACATCTTCAAAAATAGGTGCTGTGAAAAATTGGCTTTCTTGGGAAAACCTTTTTTGAAAAAAAGGTTTTCCCAAACCCTTTCCAAAAAACTTTAATAATGTTCGTT
>CACXHC010000222.1 GCA_902767285.1 uncultured Ruminococcus sp. | reverse complement strand
GGGGCTGTGAAAAAACAACAGCCCTAAGAAATCTCCAATTTGTTGCTTATTTTCTCTTCTTTTTTTTGAAAAAAAAAGAAGCAAAAAAAACTTTTACTATATAAATTTTATGTGTTTTAACGAACATTCTATGATTAGCAAATAGACGTTCTTTACACAATTAAAGTTTTTTGGAAATGGTTTGGGAAAACCTTTTTTTCAAAAAAGGTTTTCCCAAGAAAGCCAATTGTTAACAGCACCTTTTTATTTTTAAGCTATATTCTCTTTGGATTTAAGCATATATTTTTCGACAATTTTGGCTATTCCGTCATTATCGTTTGTATCGGCTATGACGTTTGCTATTTTTTTAACATCAGGCTCGCCGTTTTCCATACAAACACCCAAGCCGGCATATCCAATCATGGTCATATCGTTGTAACTGTCACCGCAGGCGATAAGCTGATCTCTCGAATATCCGATTTGAGTAAGAAGTTTTGACAAACATGCTCCCTTGTTTATTCCAAATGGCATTACCTCAAGAAAAAACGGACAACTCTTAAATACATCAACATATCCTTTATACTTTTCAATAAGACGCTGTTTGTAACCATCTAAAAGAGCAGGATCTCCGACAAGAAGAATTTTATTTATATCAAACGTTATATAATCCGTAAAATTATCAACTTTTTTGCTTTTCATACCGAGGATTTTTGCTTCAATATCGGTATATTCATTAACCTTGTCATTCGTGATTATTGTGTCGCCCTCGTATGTGATGGCGGTTATGTTTGACTGTGATATTTCGTCAATAATAGGTTTTATGTAGTTACGAGGATAATATGTTGCCGAAATTAAATCTCCGGTTTTGGCATCGAATATTTTACCGCCGTTAAATGCCATAATATATCCGCCATATTTTGAAAGTTCAAGCTGTTCGGCTATTCCCTTAAGTCCAAATTGGTGCCTGCCTGATGCCAAAATTATCTTTTTACCTTGCTTTTCTGCCTCAACAAGTGCTTTGAGAGTACGCTCGGTTATTCTTTTTTCGGAATTTGTCAGCGTACCGTCAACGTCAAGTGCAATAATATCATAACTCATAAAACAACGCCTCTTATTTTCTGCTTTTTATTTCATTTCTGAATATACTTTTTTGAAACATTCGATAACATAACTTATTTCTTCATCGGTCATGGTCGAATATGACGGAAGTGTCACTTCGCCTTTGAACATATTGTAGGCGTTCGGGTAATCTTTTATGTCAAAGCCGATTTTTTTGTATGCCGTGTGCATCGGAAGCGGTTTGTAATGCACGTTTGTCGAAACTCCGAGTTCTAACATTCTGTCCATAAAATCATTTCGGAATGATTCGTCACGCTCGATAAAATTCACCATGTACAAATGACAGCTTGAACCTATCGTTTCAAAATGATTTTCGATGAACACGCCCGGAAGTTCCGATAATTCTTCGTTGTATCTTTCAAAAATGTGGTAGCGTCTTGACATTATTTCATCTGCTCTGTCGAGCTGAACAAGTCCGATAGACGCTAAAATATCAGTCATATTGTGTTTGTATCCCAAAAATTGAATATCATACTCCCAAAACGGCTTTTCGCTGTTGGGCTTGAAATTTCGGTCTTGACCGTGACATGACATCAACATGAGTATTTTCTTTATGTAGTCACTATCAAAACCGGATATTGGTTTCCACGTTAATGCTCCGCCCTCTGCCGTTGTTATATTTTTTACGGCATGGAATGAAAAACTTGTGAAATCTCCAAATTCGCCTGACATTTTGCCGTCTTTTCTGCGTTTAGCCAACAGAGAATGTGCCGAGTCTGCAACTATGGCAATTCTGCCGATTGCCGATTGAATATCGCTGCTTGGCGAGAAATCTTTTCTGCGAGATTCAACTATATCAAAAAGACGGTCGTAATCGCACAAAACGCCACCCAAATCAACAGGGACTATCGCCTTTGTGCGTGGAGTTATCGCTTTCTCTACTTCGTCATAAGATATGTGATAGGAGTTTTTGTCTATATCTACAAGAACGATTTTTGCACCTATATGTTCGGCAACACTTGCCGATGCAGAATATGTGTATGCCGGAACAATTATCTCATCGCCCTCCCCTATTTCAAGCAGTCTGAGAGCCATTTCATGGCAAGCCGTTGCGGAATTCATGCAAACTGCGTGAGAAGTATTGCATACTTGTGCGATTCTCTGCGACAATTGCTCCGTTTTTGGGCCTGTTGTTATCCACGCTGTTTTCATTGTTTCCAAAACTGCGTTTATTTCTGCTTTACTTATATCCGGAGGGGAAAAAGGTATGTTCATCATAATGTAAATATCACTCCTTTATTTTGATTTTAACATTTCTTCGGCATGTTGTAAAGATAATTCTGAAGGATTATTGCCGTCTATTATTCGTGACAATTCTCTTTTGCGTTCTTCAAAATCAAGTTTTTTGATGCTGGTGAATGTTCTTCCGTCTGAAACACTCTTGCTTATATAGAGATGAACGTCTGCCAGTGCCGCAATTTGTGCTTGATGCGTAATACATATAACTTGATGTGTTTTCGAAAGTTGCAGAAGTTTTCTGCCAACTTTTGATGCTGCCGAACCGCTTATGCCTGTATCGACTTCATCAAAAATAAGTGTATCTATTTCATCTTTTTCGGCAATTATGGATTTTATGGCAAGCATCATTCTCGATAACTCACCGCCCGAAGCTATTTTGGAGAGCGGTTTCGGTTCTTCGCCGGGGTTTGCCGAAATCAAAAGTTCTATTGTATCGCAGCCATTTTCGGTAAAAACTCCCTTTGTTATGTTCGGAGTCATAACCACATTTGGCATATCAAGATATTTCATCTCTTTCATTACGGATTCGGAAAACTCTTTTGCTGTTTTTTCTCGTGCTTCTGAGAGTTTATCTGCCGACTTTTTTAGTTCGGACTCCGCTTTGGCGAATTTCTTTTCCAATTCTTCTTTATTTGTGTCGAATGCAAGCAAATTTTCGAGTTCTGTTCTTGACCTTTCGCAAAATTCGAGAATTTCTTCAATAGTTGCTCCGTATTTTCGAGAAAGAGTTTTTATTAAATTGAATCGCTCTTCGACTTGCTCGATTTCCTCGGGGTCAAAATCAAAATCATCATAAATATTACGCAATTCATAATGACAGTCGTTGAGTTCTTCGTAAGCAGAGCGGATTCGCTCCGCTATGCTTTCGAGGTCGGGCAGAAGTTCCGATAAATCAGATATGGAGGCGCTGACTTCGGAAAGCATGGAAATTATACCATCACTCTCGCTTCCGGTGAGCATTTCATAAGACTGAGCAAGTCCGTTTTTTATTCGCTCGCCGTTATTTAGAATTGCTCGGCGTGACTCAAGCTGTTCGAGTTCGCCGACTTCGAGTTCGGCATTGTCAATCTCATCTATCTGATATTGCAGAAGGTCGATTTTTCTTTCTCTCTCCTGAATATTGTCGTTCATAGATGACAATTTGTGTTTTATCTCGGAATAAACAGCATATTTTTGTTTATAATCTTCTATAAGCTCAATATAACCGCCTACGGCATCTATATATTTAATGTGGCTGTCTGCCGTCATAAAGTCATATCCTTCATGCTGACCGTAAATATTGATAAGATGAATACTGACCTCTTTAAACACTGAAAGTGGTGCCGGACGACCGTTTATTTTACAAGTGCTTTTGCCTGCCGAAGTAATGGTTCTTTGAAAAATATATGACCCGTCATCGGATTCATAACCAAATTCGGAAAGTTTATTTTCGGCATATTCCGAAACGTCCGAAAATGTAGCACTTATAAATGCCTGCTTTGCACCTGTTCTAATTAAATCTTTTGACATTCTCTGACCCATTATTGCGTTTATGGAATCTATAATTATAGATTTACCCGCACCGGTTTCACCTGTGAGAATATTAAAAGCGTTATCGAGATCGATACTTGCCTTTTCAATAACAGCTACGTTTTCTATATATATGTTTGTAAGCATTCTGTCACCTTATTTTTAATTTGAATATTGGATTCTTTTTAAACTCGACGCCATGCTGACAGCGTTTTCGGGAGTTCGTGCGGCTAAAAATATAGTATCGTCACCGGCGATAGAACCGACTATTTCATCATAGCCTGCTGAGTCTATCGCAGCACATATCGCCTGAGCCATTCCAGCATCTGTTTTTATTACAACAAGATTTCCGGCGAAATCAATATCTGCGTGAGATGTTGAAAGCAAAGAATGAAGTCTTAACGCCGATTCGGAAATATTGGAGTTTGGAAGTGCGTAACAATTTTTTCCGCTTTTAGATATTTTCTTTACAAGTTTCAGTTCTCTTATATCTCGTGAAACAGTGGCTTGAGTAACTATATAACCGCTGTTTTTGAGTTCTTCCATAAGTTCGTCCTGAGTACCTATATCTTTTACTTGAATAAGCTCAATCAATTTTTCTTGACGGCCTTTTTTCATATTCTTCACCCCATTCTTTCGTTGAGTTTATCGTTGAGGATTCTGTAAAAATTCTTTTTGCCGAAATTTATGAAATTTGCACTTATATCAGCTTTTTTTAATGTTACGGTGTCGTTCTCAGATATAATATCAGATTTTTGACCATCTATGGAAACATACGGTTCTTCACGGCTGTATTCTCCTTTTGACAACGTGACTTCGGAATCATCGGAAAATAATACAGAACGAGAAAACAGCGAGTGCGGACATATAGGCGTAAGCAAAATACATTTCATGTGCGGTTCTATGACAGGCCCGCCCGCCGAGAGCGAATACGCAGTAGAACCGGTAGGCGTTGCCAAAATAACGCCGTCTGCACGGTATGACGTTATAAATTCGCCGTTGAGTTTTACGTCAATATCAACCATTCGGGCAACGGCTCCGTTTGTTAAAGTAACATCATTAAGGGCGTAAGATTTATACACACCCGACAATCCAAAACCGCTGTTTTTCGTAACGTTTACTTCGAGCATCATGCGTTCATCAACGGTATAATTGCCGGAGAACAGATTCGACAGCATGGAAATTTCGGATTTTTCCAAGCCTGCCACAAAACCGACTCTTCCGCAGTTTACTCCGAGAACGAGTTTTCCCGAAACGGCAGCATTTTTCGCCGTATGAATTATTGTTCCGTCACCGCCGATTGATATTGCTATATCGGAATTTTCCACCGCTTCAAATTCGTTCTGAAAAAATTTTATGTTATCCGATTTAAGAATATCACGGAATTTTTCGGGAACATTAAAGCAACACCCGTACTCCGAAAGATATTTTATTATTTCGTCCGCATAAACATGAGCCTCTTTTTTGTTGTAGTATGGAATTATAGCAGCCGTAAAATTGTTTTTAAAAACTTTTTCCATATAAACACATCACTTTTAATCGAGTTCTTTGTGCGATATTCTTACTGTTTTTTCAGCCGATATGTTATCTTCAACAATAGGAGAATCGCTTTTTTGTATGTAAAGCAGATATTCTATATTTCCTTGAGTACCTTTTACGGGGGAATAATCCAAACCCAAGACCGAATATCCGGCGGAAACTGCAAATTTTATAATATCGTTTATTACGTCTGCGTGAACTTTCGGGTCACGGACTATACCGTTTTTGCCGACTTTCTCTCTGCCTGCCTCAAACTGCGGTTTAACAAGACATACGGCATATCCGCCGTTTTTGAGGAATTTTCGTGCTACCGGAAGTATCAGCTTCAGCGAAATGAATGATACATCAACACTAAAAAAATCTATATCATCAGGGATATTCTCTTTTGTTACATACCTAAAATTTGTTCTTTCGAGATTAACAACTCGTTCATCCTGACGAAGTTTCCAAACGAGCTGACCATATCCGACATCTATCGCAAAAACTTTTTTTGCTCCGTTTTGGAGCATACAATCAGTAAAACCGCCGTGAGCCGCTCCAATATCCATAGCGGTAACGCCGTTAAGCTCAACCCCAAAAACGTCAACGGCTTTTTCGAGTTTCAGTCCGCCACGGCTTACATATTTAAGTGTGCTTCCTCTGACTTCGATAACTGAATCTTCGGGATACACTGCACCGGCTTTATCGGCTTTTTGATTGTTTGCATAAACTATTCCGGACATTATTATTGCTTTGGCTTTTTCTCGGCTTTCTGCAAATCCTTTTTCATATAATAACACATCTAATCTTTTCTTTTCAGGCATACCGAGTCCCCTTTGCTAAAAATCAGTTCCACATCAATTTATTAACCATGCCCGTGCAGTCAAGACCGAGGCTCTCCAAAGTTTCCTCAACCGATGCTTGAGGCACAAATTTATTTTTTATGGCGGTAAATTCATAATTTCCGTTAAATCCGTAATCATTGAGTTTTAAACAGAATGTTTCGCCTATTCCGCCTTGTTCCATACCTTCTTCAAAGAAATATATTTTTGAAAATTCGGAGGCTTTTTTTACTGCGTCCTCGGGCAAAGGACGTATTCTGTCAAGTTTTATAACTGTTATATCTTTATCTTTTTCTTTGAGAATTTCTTTAGCTTGAACCGCATACGAAAATAATCTGCCGTAGGTAACTATAACCGCATCTTTTCCGCTTCCGTAAACCGAGAATGTATCATCTTTTTCGGCTTTCGGAAAATCCTTCGGGCGGAACAACTCACCACCTCGGGGATACCTAACTGCAACCAAGCCTTTTTCATCGTTGACCGCTGTTGTAATATCTCTTTCCAGCTCATCAAAATAGCATGGAGAATATACGACTGCTCCGGGAATTGAGTTCAGCATGGCGACATCAAACACACCTTGATGTGTTTCGCCGTCCTCGCCTACTATTCCGGCACGGTCTACCGCCAAAACGACATGAAGTTTCTGGGCAGCGACATCGTGTATCATTTGGTCATAGCTTCTCTGCAAAAATGACGAGTATACGGCAAAAATCGGTATTATTCCATGAGTAGCCATACCGGCGGAAAACGTCACGGCATGACCTTCGGCAATTCCTACATCAAAAAATCTGTCTTTATATTTTTGAGAAAAATCGCTTAAACCTGTTCCCTCTTTCATTGCGGCAGTTATACAGCAGATTTTTTTATTATACTCTGCCAGTTCGCAGACGGTGTTTCCGAAAATTGCCGAAAATCCCGTTTTTGATGAAAGCGGTTCGCCTGTATCTATATCAAATTTCCCGATACCGTGGTATTTTTTGGGATTAT
>CACXHC010000221.1 GCA_902767285.1 uncultured Ruminococcus sp. | reverse complement strand
TATAGGTGCAACAGGAGCAAAAAGTTTTGTCATGTTTACAAGAACATAATAAAGTGTTTCGTATGCGTTTTTCTTGTCCTCAGACATACCCTTTTCCCAAATCCTTCTTCTCGAACGGCGGATAAACCAGTTTGTAAGACCGTCAATAAGTCCAATGAGATTATCAACATATTTGTTAACCAAATATGCGTCCATGTTTTTGGTTATGTTTTCTGTTGCTTCGTAAAGTTTTGCGAGCATCCAGCGATCGAGCTGATTGTCACTTGTGGGAACAGTAAGTTCATCGGGATGGAATCCGTCTATATTTGCGTAAGATATAAAGAAGTTGCACGCATTCCAATAGGGGAGGATTATACGCTGTAAAGCGTCCTGAATACCATTGTCATCAAACAAAAGATCGCCTATAAGCATAGCATTTGTTTGATAGAGATACAGACGGAAAGCGTCTGTGCCGTATTTTTTCATAAGCTTCATGGGGTCTGTGTAGTTTTTAGAGGATTTGGAGAGCTTCTTTCCGTTGCTTGCAAGAATTGTTCCGTGAACTACGCAGTTCGAGAAACAAGGCTTGTCGAACAGTGCAACCGAAAGCACATGGAGATAATAGAACCAACAACGAATTTGTCCCGTATATTCAACAATGAAGTCAGACGGGAAGTGAGAATCGAACCATTCTTTATTTTCAAACGGATAGTGCTTTTGAGCAAACGGAACAGAACCACTCTCAAACCAGCAGTCAAGGACTTCGGGAACACGGAATTTTGTTCCGTTACAGCCCGGACAATTACATTTAAATTTAACTTTATCCATATACTGACGGTGGAGATTATCAAGGCGGATTCCGCTTGCTTGCTCTATTTCGTCAATACTTCCGAGTACAGTTCTGTCACCGCAAGTGTCGCATTCCCAAATCGGAATAGGAGTTGCCCAATAACGATTACGGGATATATTCCAGTCACGGGCATTCTCAAGCCACTTGCCGAATCTGCCATGTTTTACAGTTTCGGGAACCCAATTTATATCTTCGTTAAGTTCGATGAGTCTGTCTTTGATTTTGCTAACATCAAAATACCATGCGTTCATCGCCTTATAAATAAGAGGACGTTTGCATCTCCAGCAGTGCGGATAATTATGTTCAATAGTTCCGTCCGCAACCGCCTTTCCGTTGTCATAAAGGAAACGGATAACAGCGGGGTTCATTTCAATAACATTCTTATCGCTGTCAGGCTCATAGAAATCGGTAACAGCTTCGGTAAAACGGCCTTTTTCGTCAACGGGATTTACGAGCGGAATACCGTTATTTTTGCAAGTCCAGTAGTCGTCCTCACCGAAAGCGGGTGCAGTATGAACAATGCCGACACCTTCGTCAGAGCCAACATAATCAGCAGTAACAACTCTGAAAGCTTTGTCCTTGAGTTCGGCAAAGTATGGAAACAGCGGTTCGTATGTCATTCCCACAAGGCCTGAGCCTTTGCATGATTTTACAATAACAGGTTCTTTGCCGAATATTTTGTCATATTTCGGAAGAACGTTTGTGCAGGCGATGAAAATTTCATCTCCAACATCAACAAATGAATAGTCGAGGTCATTTCCCACAGCAAGACAAAGATTTGAAGGAAGTGTCCAAGGAGTAGTTGTCCACGCAAGGAAGAATACTTTTTTGCCATTGATTTCTTCATCGGTAGCAAATTTAGTTATAATCCATCTGTCCTGACGGGGACGAGTAGAGTCGGATTCTCTTGTATCGGATATTGAGAGCGAAGTTTCGCAGTGAGTACAGTACGGGGTAACACGATAATCACGATAAATAAGCCCTTTATCGTAGCAAGTTTTGAAAGCCCACATAACGCTTTCCATGAAAGAAGGATTCATGGTTTTGTAAGCACCGTCATAATCTACCCAGCGAGCCATTTGTTCAACATATTCTTTCCAAGCCTCGTTATTGCCGGAAACCAATTCGAAACACTTGTCGTTGAATACATCAATACCGAGGGTGTTTTCAATAATGTTCTTGTCATCGATACCCAGATTTTTTTCAACCTGATTTTCGATAGGAAGTCCGTGGCAGTCCCAACCCCAAACTCTCGGCACTTTATAGCCTTTCATAGTCCAGTATCTTGCTATCATGTCCTTGATGAAAGAAACGAGTATCGTACCGTGATGAGGTTTTCCGGTAGGGAACGGAGGACCGTCATAAAATACAACTTCGGAAGCATCCTTTTTGTCTACCGATTTCTCAAAAACCTTTTCATCTTTCCAAAACTTCAGAATGTCGGCTTGAATAACCGGAATCTGCGGTTTTTCATCAAGTTTCTCGTATTTCAAGCCTGAGTTTTGGTCTTTTTCATTGAGTTCTTCAAAATTCATAACAATCACCTTTTCAGTATCAGAGGCTTTTTTCTTCACCCCCCGACAAAATATTATGTACAGGATTTGTTATACCATAAATAAGCAAAAAAGTCAAGTTTATTGAAATAAAATTTCACTTTACAATTATAGTGGTTATGGTATATAATATGGAATAGATTTTAAAATTTATATTAGAAAGCGTGAAAATAAAAAATGAAAGATTATTTGTATATTACGTTAAGAGAAAAACCTGAATTGAAAATTCCTGCGGCAGAGTGGTTCAGCTCCAAATGGGGAGTTCCTCAAGAAGCATATCTTGAATGTATGGACTCATATCTCGATGGAGAAAATGATTACGGCTGGTATCTTTGCTTAGATGGAGAAAAAATTATCGGTGGTATGGGTGTAATAGAGAACGATTTTCACGACAGAAAAGACCTCGCACCGAATGTCTGTGCAGTTTATACCGAACCCGATTACCGTTGTCAGGGAATCGCCGGAAAACTTCTTAATTTGACAGTAGAAGATATGCGTTCAAATGGAGTTTCGCCCGTTTATCTTGTAACCGACCACACAGGTTTTTACGAGCGTTACGGCTGGGAGTTCTATTGCATGGCTCAAGGTGACGGCGAAGAAGAGCCGACTCGAGTTTATATTCATAAATAAAAATGTTTTTATGACCTATATCGATGAGGAG
>CACXHC010000220.1 GCA_902767285.1 uncultured Ruminococcus sp. | reverse complement strand
ATATGTTGATTCTCACGATTACAGCCCCGATGACTGCCAGCGTTTCCGTTACACAGGCGGCGAGGCTGCATGGGCAGAGAACATGAGTCTTATGTTCTCATTCCGTGGTATTCCTTGTATCTACTACGGTTCAGAAGTTCAGTTTATGGCTGGTGCCGAGATAGACGTTGGCCCGAATGCTCCTCTTGCTAAGACAGGTCGTGCATACTTCGGCGATTATCTCGAAGGCTCCGTAACAGCAAGCGATTTCGGCGAATACACAGCAAGCGGTACAGTTGCTGATACTCTTAACAATCCTCTTGCAAAACACGTTACAAGACTTAATCAGATCAGACGTGCAGTTCCCGCACTCCAGATGGGTCAGTATTCAACAGAAGGCTGCGGCGGCGGTATGGCTTACAAGCGTCGTTACACAGCTAATGGTGTAGACAGCTACGCACTCGTAACAGTTTCGGGCGGTACAACATTCACAGGTGTTGAAAACGGCACATATGTTGAAGTTGTAACAGGCAAGACTGTAAATGTATCGGGCGGAACACTTACAACTGATTCTATCGGACAGGGCAACATGAGATGTTATGTTCTCCAGACCGGTGATGGCGTTGAGCCGACAGGTAAAGTTGGTACAGACGGAACTTATCTCAAATAATCAGTTAACTTTATCATTCATATAAATTAAACCTTTCTTACAGCGACCACGTTCGATTATTCGGGCGTGGCGTTGTATTTTTTGAAAAAAATGCGAATTATTTTAAAATTTCACTTTTGATTAACAAATTCATATATAAAATGTGGTACAATTATATCGAAATACTTTAAATAAAAAAGTAAAGGTGTGATTTTATGAAAATATCAGTATTAGGTTGTGGAAGATGGGGTGCTTTTATTGCGTGGTATCTCAACAAGATAGGTCATGAAGTAATGACATGGGGGCTTTCCGATGCTCCTCAGTTCATCGAATTGCGTGACACAAGAAATAACGGAATGTTAACTTTCCCCGAGTCGCTGGAGATTTCGGACGACCTCGAAAAGGCAGTTTCAAGAGCCGAAGTTATCGTTATTTCTATAAGCAGTCAGGCATTGAGAGGATTTCTTGCAAGCGTGAAAAAGTACGACCTCACCGGAAAAAGTTTCGTTTTGTGCATGAAGGGTATTGAAGAAAGTACGGGCTGTCGTCTTACGCAGGTTGTAGGCGAAGTTTTGGGAGATGTTCCCGTTGCGGTTTGGGTCGGCCCCGGACATCCGCAGAACTTTGTTAACGGTATTCCGAACTGTATGGTTATCGACAGCGAAAACGAAAATCTTAAAAAGAAACTCGTTGAAGAATTTTCGAGCGAGCTTATTCGTTTTTATTTTGGAAAAGATATTATTGGAAGCGAAGTTGGTGCGGCAGCCAAGAACGTAGTCGGAATAGCCGCCGGAATGCTTGACGGACTCGGTTACAGTTGTCTGAAAGGTGCGTTGATGAGCCGAGGAACTTACGAAGTCGGCAAGCTGATAAAGGCTATGGGCGGCAGTGAATATTCGGCTTATGGCTTGTGTCATTTGGGTGATTACGAAGCGACTCTTTTCTCAAAATACAGTCATAACAGAATGTTTGGCGAAACGTTTGTTAAGGGTGAGAAGTACACTCAGTTGGCTGAGGGAGTTGCCACTTGCCGAGCTATCAACGAACTTGCACGAAAATACGGTGTTGAAATGCCGATCGTAGAGTCGGTAAGACAGATTCTCAACGGTGAAAAAGATCCCAAAAAGGCTCTTGATTCTCTGTTTGACAGAAGCGTAAAAAGCGAGTTTGATTTTTAAAAAAATAAGGAGAAGAACGTAAATGGAAAAATTTTTTAAAAGAGCAGTTTCAGTTATTTTTTCGGCATTGATTTTGGTGTCATTTGCGGGCTGTGATGAAGAAACGCTCAACGCTATTCTTGATGAAATCGATTCGAGCGAAGTAACTGTTGTATCGACCGATACAGAAGAACCCGAAGATTCTGAAGAATCTGAAGAATCAACCGAAGATTCAGACGGCGAAAAAGCAGGCCCATACGAAATTGTAAAGATTGTTGACGGCGACACGCTCAAATTGGATATAGACGGCGAAAAGAAAAATGTAAGGCTCATAGGAGTTGACACGCCCGAATCTGTTCACCCTGATAAAACAAAGAATGTTCCTGAGGGTAAGGAAGCGTCAGATCATACGAAAGAACTGCTCAGCGATATAACAGAAGTTTATCTGGTTTACGGCACAGAGCCGGCGGACAGATACGGCAGACCGCTTTGTTATGTATATTTGCCTGATGGAACTATGCTCAACAGAAAAATCATCGAGGACGGATACGGAAAAGTTCTTATTATAGGCAAGAACAAGGAGTATAAGGAGGAGTTCAACGCTCTGCAAGAGGAGGCAAAGGCAGAGGGAAGAGGTCTTTGGCCTACGGGTGTATTTGACGACACAAATTAATAAATTTTAGGGGTATATAAAACATGAGAAAAATTGTTTCGATTTTTATTACAGCGGTAATTATGCTTTCGGCGGTGACGTTTGCAGGCTGTGGAGAAGAGAAATTCGAGTTTGGCGGAAGAAAATTTGATATTTCGGTCAACGAAATAGAGATTTCAGATGTAAGCATAACATCGTTTGACGAGTTGGCAACTTGTACGCAGTTAACGTCTTTAACTTTGGACAACTGCGATATATCGAGCATTTCGGGATTAGGCAGAGTATCGAGTTTAAAAAGGCTATCGCTCAAAAACAACAAAATAAGTGATATGTCAGATATTTCCATGCTTTCACAGCTTCAAACTCTTATACTTTCGGATAACAATATTGCTGATATATCGGCGGTGTCATTTTGCGAAAATTTGAATTATCTTGATATTGGCAAAAATCCCGTTACAGATATATCCCCCGTGGCAAATTTGTCGAAGTTAGAAACACTGTATGCTGATGACACAGCCATAAGCGATATTTCATCACTAAAAAATCTCTGCGAGATGAAGGAACTTTATCTGAGTAATGACGAAATAACAAATATAGATGCTCTCTCCTCCATGGAATATCTCAGAACGCTTGATGTTTTCGCCACAGGAATAGATTCTCTGGAAACGATAGGCGATCTGTCACAGCTGAGGTGCTTGTACATAGGCGAAAACCCAAAAATCACAGATTTTTCACCTCTTTCAAAACTAAACAAATTAGAAATTCTCTGTGCTGAAAATTGCAGTATAGCGAGCGTAGATATTCTGTCGCAGATGAAATCTCTCAAAGAGTTAATTTTAACCAACGATGAAATAAGCGACATTTTACCTTTAGAAAAAGTATCCACACTACAAAAAATCAATATCGAGGGCAATTATTGCGTGTCTGAAGAGAATGTGGAACAGCTCAAAGAAGCTCTCCCCAAGTGCGAGATAGTGCATTCACAGCTCCGCACCCAGTCGGAGCTTGACGCTATCGCAGAAGCCCAAACCGATAGCGATGAGAAGAAAAAACAGGACGAAATCGACAGTGCTAAGGAAAGATTCGCTGAAGAAGTCCTTCATAAACTCGGCTAATTTCTCAGATGCTGCCACCCCTGCTCAGGGGCTGCCGCCCCTGAAACCCCGCTTGGGGGCTGCCACCCCCAAACCCCTGCCTTCTTTTTTTTGAAAAAAAAGAAGCAAAAAAAACTTTAACTGTATAAATTTTATGTGTTTCAATTAACTTTGTCTAAACTAAAACAAATCCGACTGCAAAAGTACGCAGTCGGATTTGTTTCTATGTTTTTTAGTAAATATTATTTATACAGGTGTACACTGACATACATAAAAGCAACAGTACAATGATTTATTAAATTTTTTTTGGAAAGGGGCGTGGGTGCTGTGAAAAATTGGCTTTCTTTT
>CACXHC010000219.1 GCA_902767285.1 uncultured Ruminococcus sp. | reverse complement strand
TTTCAGTTTATAGAATGTTCGTTGAACCACATAAAATTTATATAGTAAAAGTTTTTTTTGCTTCTTTTTTTTTCAAAAAAAAGAAGAAAAAAGAAGCAGCTAAAATTATTTTTTACTTTTTTTGTTGGTATCGGAATCCTTATTGTTATTAACGGCATTCAAGGCCCATTTTTTCAATTTTAATTTAGTTCTGTCGGCACCTGTTTCGATAATCATGGTATCATCGTTATCGTTGATATTAACGACTCTGCCAACAATTCCGCCGATAGTAACAATTTCGTCTCCGATTTCGAGATTAGAACGCATTTGTTCTTCTTCTTTTTGTTTTTTAGATTGAGGTCTGATAAGCATAAAATAAAGAATTGCCACAAAAAACACGGTAGTCAATACAAGTTGAATCATACCGCCGGTGCTGTCGTTAAGATTTCCCATACTGTAAACTCCTTTTATAAAAAATTAAAGCAAAAGTATTATATCATGAAAATTATGATAATGCAACTTTTTTTATATACGCTTGCCGAGATTTTCGATATTTTCGCAGTAGAAAGAATCGAACGAATCATTATCGAGCGATTCACGGATTTTCTCCATAAGGTCATTGTAGAAATACAGATTATGAATGACCGCCAAACGCATACCGAGCATTTCTTCGCTTTTTATAAGGTGATGCAGATAAGCTCTTGTAAAATTTCGGCAAACGGGGCATTGACAAAATTCGTCTATTTGGGATTGGTCGAGAGTATATTTGGCGTTTTTGAGATTTCGACAACCCTCCCAAGTGAAAACATGAGCATGACGGGCATTTCGTGAAGGCATAACGCAGTCGAAAATGTCGATTCCACGTTTAACCGCCTCAAGAATATTTGCAGGAGTTCCTACACCCATTAGGTAGCGAGGTTTATTTTCGGGCATAAACGGCTCCACAGATTCTATAATATCGTACATTTGCTGAGTAGTTTCGCCCACCGCAAGACCGCCGATAGCGTATCCGGGCAAATCGAGTTCGGCAATTTTTTTCATGTGGTCAATACGAATATCTTTGTAGATACTCCCCTGATTTATTCCGAAGAGCAGTTGTTGATTATTCAAAGTATCATCGAGGGAGTTGAGACGGTCGAGTTCGTTTTTACAGCGAACGAGCCATCTAAAAGTGCGTTCACAGCTTTGTTTTGTGTATCCGTACTCGGCAGGATTTTCGATACACTCATCAAAAGCCATAGCGATAGTTGACGCAAGATTTGACTGAATCTGCATACTTTGTTCAGGCCCCATAAATATGCGGTGACCGTCAATGTGAGAAGCGAAAGTGACACCTTCTTCAGTAATATTTCTAAGTTTCGCCAAAGAGAACACCTGAAAACCGCCGCTGTCAGTAAGAACAGCACCATCCCAGCGAGTAAAATTTCGTATACCGCCCAATTTTTTGATGTTTTCGTCACCGGGTCGCAAATGCAGATGATAAGTATTACAAAGTTGAACTTGACATTTTATTTCTTTTAAATCGAGTGCCGAAACAGCACCTTTTATTGCTCCCGCAGTAGCGACATTCATAAAAGCGGGAGTTTGAATAGTTCCGTGAACCGTTTCGAAACTTCCTCGCCTTGCACTGCCTGCTTTTTTTATTAGATTGTATTTCGCCATTTTTTATCCTCCTGTGTGTGTTACCTGTATTTTATCATATATTTCGTTTGTTTTCAATCTTCTTTTCTCTTCTTTTTTTTGAAAAAAAAAGAAGCAAAAAAAACTTTAGTTCGTGTAAGTTAGGCTTTGCGTTACAGTTGGATTTTTTTCTCTTCTTTTTTTGAAAAAAAAGAAGAGAAAAAACTTTTTTTTGTAAATAGCAAGTTGCTTTTTACTGTTCAATTAGCTTTTTATAAAAATAAACAAATCCGACTGCAAACAACGCAGTCGGATTTGTTGCTATGATCAGTAATAAATATTTTTCCGTAAAGTTTCCTATGACAACCCTCCGTCACGCTCTCGCTGTGACGGATAGCATACTAACTCTGCTTTACAACTTTACAATATATATTAAAGTTTTTTGGAAGGGGTTTGGGGAAACCTTTTTTTCAAAAAAGGTTTCCCCAAGAAAATCTCACGGAAAATAAGAAAGTTGACTTTTTGTAATATGAGTGGTACAATGTTATATAAGCCTAAAAGTTTTTTGAAAGGCGGTAATATTTTTGTTTGAATCAAAAAGAATAACGTTGTTTGCGGGACACTATGGAAGCGGAAAAACTAACATCACTGTTAATTGGGCGAAATATCTGAAAGACCAAGGCAAAAGAGTTTCGGTAGCCGATATAGATATAGTTAATCCGTATTTCAGAGCAAAAGACAGTGAAGAAGATTTTAAGCACTGGGGAATCAAGCTCATATCATCAAGATATGCGAACTCTAATGTAGATTTCCCGGCACTTCCCGAGGATTTGTACTCAATAGTAGACGATAAATCATACTGTTCGGTCATAGACGTTGGGGGAGATGATCGAGGGGCTTACGCTTTGGGTCGCTATGTAAACGAGATTCTTACTGAGAATAATTATGAGTTTTTGCTCGTTATCAATAAATATAGACCGCTTACTCAAAACGCTGACAGCACCATAGAAGTTATGAGAGAAATCGAAACCGCTTGTCGTATGAAATTTACCTCAATCGTAAACAACTCGAATCTTGGCAGAGATACAACGTGTCAGACTGTTTTGGATTCTTTGCCCTACGCTTTCGAGATTTCTCAAAAAACAGGTCTGCCTATAAAAATGACGACAATCGAAAAGAGTTTGTATAATCAGTTGAATGGAAAAATTAACGGCTTGTTTTGCCTGACACTCCAGAATAAGCCGGTTTAGGAGGTCTTTTTTGTGCCAAATGTTATTATAGACCCCAACTCCTGTAAAGGTTGCGGTCTTTGTGTTAGTGTATGCCCAAAAAAAATTATTAAAATGTCTGAAGATAAGATTAATAAAAAAGGTATGCACTATGCTGTTATGACGGATTCGCAGAAATGTATCGGCTGTACCTTTTGTGCATTGATGTGTCCCGACTGCGTAATCACAATTACAAAAGATGATGAGGAGAGTGATGGTCATGTCTGAAAAAGTTCTCATGAAAGGCAACGAGGCTATCGCCGAAGCCGCTATCCGCTCGGGTTGCAGATACTATCTCGGCTACCCCATAACGCCTCAAACCGAAATCGCCGCTTATATGGCTAAACGTATGCCCAAAATAGGCGGTACTTTTTTGCAGGCTGAAAGCGAAATCTCAGCTATAAATATGGTCTACGGCGTTGCCTGCTCCGGTAAAAGATGTATGACATCAAGCTCCAGCCCCGGAATATCGCTTAAATGCGAAGGGCTTTCATATCTTGCAGCGTGTGATTTGCCCTCTGTTATAGTTAATGTCCAGCGTGGCGGCCCCGGACTCGGTGGTATTCAGCCCTCACAGTCCGACTATTTTCAGGCAACTAAAGGCTCGGGACACGGCGATTTCAGAATGATTGTCCTCGCTCCCTCTTCTGTTCAGGAAATGGCGGATTTGACATCACTCGCCTTCGATCTCGCCGATAAACACCGTATGCCCTCTATGATTCTCGCAGACGGAACTATTGGTCAGATGATGGAGCCTGTCGAGCTTTCCGATACCATGCACGAAACCCATTACGAAAAACCGTGGGCTTGTACCGGTACAAATCTCAAGCGTGAGCATAATATTATAAATTCGCTTATATTAAAACCCGAAATTCTTGAGCAGCTCAATATCGAAAGATATAAAAAATATGAGGTTGTGGAAAAAGAAGAAGTCAGATACGAAGAATTTATGATGGACGATGCCGAAATATGTATTGTTGCTTTCGGTATAGCATCAAGAGTTTCTAAATCTGCGATTGTCGAAGCAAGAAAACAGGGAATAAAAGTAGGACTCATACGCCCAATTACTCTGTGGCCGTTCCCGAGTGAGCCGATCAAAGCCGCTGCCGATAAGGTTAAATCGTTTATATCTGTGGAATTATCAATGGGTCAGCTTATTTATGATGTACAGCTCGCCGAGGAATGCCGAAAACCTGTTTATCTTTGCAGCAGAGTCGGCGGAATGATAGTTTCACCAGATTATGTGCTTAATAAAATTGTGGAAGTTAATAACTTGGGAGGCGAAAATTAATGGTTGTTTTTAAAAAGCCTCATGCGTTGACCGATGTTCCCATGCACTATTGTCCCGGCTGTACGCACGGAATTATTCACAGACTTGTCGCTGAGGCAATAGACGAACTCGGTATCGAAGGCAGAACAGTCGGAGTTGCATCCGTTGGCTGTTCGGTAATGAGTTACGATTATTTTAATTGCGATATGGTCGAAGCGGCTCACGGCAGAGCCCCCGCCGTTGCAACAGGACTCAAGAGATCTATGCCCGAAAATATTATTTTTACTTATCAGGGCGATGGCGACCTCGCCGCAATAGGCACCGCCGAAACTGTTCACGCCGCTTCTCGTGGAGAAAATATCACTGTGATTTTTGTCAACAACGCAATCTACGGCATGACAGGCGGACAAATGGCTCCAACATCTCTTCCGGGACAGATAACCCAAACAACTCCTTATGGCAGAGATGTTACTAAACAGGGGTATCCCGTGAAAGTATGCGAACTTCTCTCAGGTCTTGACGGCCCGACATATCTTGAAAGAGTGTCGGTCGATACTCCTCAGGCAGTTAAAAAAGCTAAAAAGGCTATAACAAAAGCGTTCAGAAATCAGGTTGAGGGAAAGGGATTTTCGCTTGTCGAAGTTCTTTCTACTTGTCCTACAAACTGGGGATTAACTCCTGTTGAGTCGCTTAAGTGGTGCAGAGAGAATATGATTCCGTATTATCCTCTTGGTGTTTACAGAGATAAGGGGGCGGAAAAATGAGTACAACAAAAATTGTTATAGCAGGATTCGGCGGTCAAGGAATCCTTTTTACAGGAAAGCTCATGGCATATCAAGGTCTTATTGACGGAAAATTTGTCAGCTGGCTGCCGTCCTACGGCCCCGAAATGCGTGGCGGTACTTGTAATTGTTCGGTAATCGTCAGTGATGAGCCTATCGGCTCGCCGATAATCGACAATCCCGATATAGTTATAGCGATGAACCGCCCATCTCTCGATAAATACGAACCCACCGTTGCAAAAGGCGGAAAATTATTTATTGAATCTTCTCTAATTGACAGAAAAGCCGAGAGAGATGACGTGAATGTTTTTTATGTTCCGGCAGCTCAAATCGCAGACGAAAACGGAGATAACAGACTCGGTAATATGGTAATTCACGGAAAAGTCATGAAAGAAAGCGACTGCTTCCGCTTCGATACCGTTATGAAAGCTATGGAAAAAGTTATTTCTGCCCGTCACCGTGATTTGCTTGATATAAATATGAAAATTCTAAAAGCCGGATACGACTACGATTGCAAATAATATTTGCATATTTTCAAATTAAATTTGTATAAATTTATTGACATTTTAGAAGAAAAATCTTATAATAACTCTGTTACGACTTTTTTTGATTATCGCTGTAAAAGGCGGAATCATTCATGTAATATGCCGCAGCAGAGTTATTTTGCGGTAATCAATACATATACGGAGGTTAAAAAAACGCATGAAAAGAGTGGCAAAACCGGTATTCTTCGTCGTTGCACTCCTTATCATCGCACTGGCACTCACATCGACACTCGGAATAGACACACAGTACGGTGATATAAAGACGACCCGCATAAAGGGTATTGACGATATACGATGGGGAATCGACATTAAGGGAGGCGTAGAAGCTACGTTTCAGCCTGCCGATGACGTTGACGCTACACCCGAACAACTGGAAGCGGCAAAGTCCATAATTGAAACAAGACTTGTTTCGAACAGTATCACCGATTACGAGCTTTACGCAGATGAAAGCTCACGCAGAATCATTGTTCGTTTTCCTTGGAAAGAGGATGCGACAAATTTTGACCCGAACGCAGCCATAGAAGAAATCGCAGCAACTGCCGAGTTGACATTCCGTCCCGGCAACAGTTACGAGACTGTCGATTATGATGCAGACGGTCAACCGGTAATGAAAACCCCTTCGGGAGAAACAGCCGAAACGGTTCTTTTGTATGGTTCTACTGTAAAAAAGGCTGAACCCGGTGTTATAAGCGAAAACGGCATGAACAAATATGTTGTATCTCTTGAGTTTAATGACGAAGGAACGGAGCTTTTTAAAGAAGCAACAACAACATATCTTAATAAAACAATCTCCATTTGGATGGACGATGTTTTGTTGTCATATCCCACGGTAAACGAGGTAATTTCCGAGGGTAAAGCACAGATTTCGGGTTCGTTCACTGCTGAGGAAGCGACAGCTCTTGCAACGAAAATCAATGCAGGTGCGTTGCCGTTCACATTGGAAACGGTGAATGTTTCGTCAATTAGTCCTACACTGGGAGCAAATTCTCTTTATGCTATGGGACTCGCGGCAATTATTGCACTTGGTTTTATAGTAGTTTTCATGATAGTATCTTTCAGAGTACCCGGATTTGTTGCGGTTATCGCACTCATGGGTCAGATGGCGATCATTTTGATTGCGGTTTCGGGATATTTCCCTGTATTCAACAGTTTTACAATGACTCTGCCGGGTATAGCCGGAATGATTCTTTCGCTTGGTACAGGTGTTGACGCAAATATTCTTACAGCGGAGCGTATAAGAGAGGAACTGAAAAAGGGAAAATCTCTTGACAGTGCGATTAACGCAGGCACAAAAAATTCACTTTCGGCGATTATTGACGGTAACATGACAATTATTATAGTATCGGTAATACTCATTCTTGTATTTGGCCCGTTCAATATGCTTTCGTTTATTTTTGGACTTTCGACAACAGGTGCTATTTACGCATTTGGATATACACTTCTCGTTGGTACGATAGCCAACTTCCTTATGGGTATAGGAGCGGCAAGACTTATGCTCAAGTCGATTTCGGGATTCAAGTTCCTGAGAAATCCCGTACTCTACGGCGGAAAAAAGGGAGGTGCTAAGTAATGAAAGATAAAATGCTGGACTTTTATTCAAAGAGAAAGATATTTTTTGGAATATCTTTGGCAATAATAGTTATAGGACTTATCTTCAACGTAATTTTCGGAGTATCGCTTGATATTCAGTTTTCAGGAGGTGCGATGATTTCGTATTCATACAACGGCAAAATTGACGAGAGCGAAGTCAAGGCACTCATTCAGGAAAAGACTCCCGATGACAAAGTTACTTTTACTATTGCGAAGAACATCGCCGCAAATAATGATAACGGTGACGGATACAAACTCACGGTTCAATTTTCGGGAAATGACACTGTAGACACTGAACTTCAGTCACAGATTCTGGAAACACTCAGAGAGAAATATCCCGACAGCAATTTTCAGACAGACGAATTTACAAGCGTTGATGCAACAATGGGATTAAAATTTTTTGTAAAATGTATTGTTGCCGTAGCGATTGCAAGTGCATTGATGGTAATTTATGTAACTATCAGATTTAAGAGAATCGGCGGAATGTCTGCCGGAATGTTCGGACTTGTGGCGTTGTTCCATGATATGCTTATCGTGTATGTAATATTTGTAGTTTTCAGAATGCCCATCGACAGCAATTTCATAGCAGTTATCTTGATGATTCTCGGATACTCGCTCAACGACACAATAGTTATTTATGACCGTATCAGAGAGAATAAGGCGAAAATGGGGCCGAAAGCGTCACTCATAGAAGTATACAACCTCAGTATGAACCAGTGTATCAAGAGAACGGTTATGACATCTGTAACCACACTTGCAGCTATTACTTCGGTTTACGTTGTGTGCCTCGTTTACAATATAACATCAATTCAGAGCTTTGCTCTGCCTATGATTTTTGGCCTTGTGTCCGGTTGCTATTCATCGATTTGTATCGCTACTCCGCTTTGGGTAATCTGGCAGCTTCACAAAAAATCTACCGAAAAAGCTAAGTAACTTCTTTCTCTTCTTTTTTTTGAAAAAAAAGAAGCAAAAAAAACTTTAGTTCGTGTAAGTTATGCTTTGCGTTACAGTTGGATTTTTTTCTCTTCTTTTTTTGAAAAAAAAGAAGCAAAAAAACTTTTTTTGTAAAT
>CACXHC010000218.1 GCA_902767285.1 uncultured Ruminococcus sp. | reverse complement strand
TCTACCATAAAAAAGTTTTTTGGAAAGGGTTTGGGAAAACCTTTTTTTCAAAAAAGGTTTTCCCAAGAAATCCAATTTTTCACAGCATTTATTTTGTTGATATTGAATTATAATATTCTTCCAGTTTTGGGAATGCAGCTTTATAATATGGTTCGAGTTTTTTATCAAACTGACTTCCTATGCCCTCCAAAATAATTTCATTAGCTTTTTCAAAAGACATAGCATCTTTGTATACACGTTTGCTTACGAGTGCATCGAAAACGTCTGCGATAGCCATTATTCTTGCTTCGAGCGGTATCTGTTCGCCTTTCAGTCCCGAAGGATAACCTGAACCGTCCCAGCGTTCATGGTGATAATGAGCAACATTTTCGGCAATAGTGCAGAATTCCTTGTCATCCGTTCCGGCGAGTATCTCATCTACGATTCTGGCACCCTCGGCGGCATGAGCTTTCATTTTTTCGAATTCCTCTGCGGTAAATCTGCCGGGTTTTCGCAGAACAGCGTCATCAACGGCAATTTTTCCAAGATCGTGCATAGGTGCTGCCTTTATTAAATTATTGCAAAAACTTTCGCTCAAATTAAAATCGGATTTACCCATCATTTCACCAACAAGAATTCTCACGCCCTCGCTGGTTCTTTTTATATGACCGCCTGTTGAATTGTCACGGCTTTCAACCATAGTAGCCATACTCATAATCAGTTTGTTGTGCATATCCATTATATCAGCAGTTTTCTGAGCCACTTCGGCTTTCAGCTCCGTATTAAAACTATCGAGAAGTGATATATATTGTTGATTTTTTGTATCATCGGTTATGTATAGTTGGTATCCACATTTACGTTTACCGTTAAAAAGAAATCCTACATTTATGAGATATACTTTGTCACCGCTTTTGTAATATGCTTTATCGCAAGAATTATCCTCGCTAAATTTGTTGAGCCACTCCCAAAATGTTTTTTTTGTATCTTCGTTCTCGTTGATTTTTACATCAACAATAAAATTTTTAAGTTCGGGGAAGATTCGTTTTGCGGTGTCGTTGCTTCCGAGATACCTATACTTAAAATCAAACGATATAAAACCCGTATCGCCTTTTTGAGCAACAGTATCGATGACTGTTTCGGGAATATCATACAAAACAAGACGCCGTACTATAATCAGATAGACTATCAAAGTTATATCGTAAGCAAGTGGAGTTATTTCGATAGTCGGAATAAGACTTCTGCCTATAAAAAATCCAAGTAAGCTGATTGTTTCGGGAATAGCTATCAATACAATGAATCTTCTTGAAATCTGTGCTTTTTTAAAAAGTCGATATATTATTACGCTCAAAGCGGCGGTAAAATAGCTCAACAACATCGCATAATACAAAGCATGAAGAGGGCCGTAAACTTTTTTTAGAGTTGCAACTCCGTTCACAAGTTCAAACTCGACACTTTTGTAATAAAGATCGTTTTGCCCCATCTGCAACGCACATACTAAAGTTGCAACGGTTACAGTATACATCAGAAGTTTCAAATATCGATTTATGCGAATGTTGCAAAATTCAAAAACTAAAAGAGTAATGTTCAAAATAAGAAAACAACTGCTCAAATAAACGAATTTGTACGCAACAATCGATTCTTCGAAATTAACGCTCTTGCTCAAAAGATATTGTGCCAAATTGTTTATGGGAACAAATAAAAAAAGAAAAGACAAATGAACATCAAAATGTTTATGGAAAAAGAAACTGTACACCAACATCAAAACGACCGAAACTACAAGTGCAGAGGTATAGTATATTTCTACCATACATACGCCTCCTTATATGTTCATCTGTCATGATTATACTATATGAGATACAATCGTGTCAAGATTTATATAACAGAACACAATTTTTTTAAAATTGCAATATTTTTTTAGTGACAATTATTCCTTTATGTGATATAATTATGAATAGTATAACACTGTAATTAGAGGTGATATTTTTGAATCTTGAGGATTTTTTTCAAATTGTGTCCAACGATTTGGACTGTAACACATCCTACCCGCTTAAATCGTCTTTTTTTCAAAAATACAAAACAAATGACGATATAATGAAAAACACCTCCGAGCTTTCACTATATTATCATATACCTTTTTGCAAGCATCTTTGCAGTTTTTGCGAGTATACTCGTTTTATATGCGATGATATAAGCCAACAAAAATATTATGTTGATAAGCTAATTTCACAATCGGATTTTTTTTTACAAAATCACAACATAAAATTACTGCACGGACTTGATATTGGCGGAGGAACTCCCACTGCCCTTGATATATCTCAGCTTAACAGACTTCTTGATTATACATTATCAATCTCCAAAAAATATCGTACAGCAGAACGATTTGAGCCGAGTATCGAGTTCAGTTTTTCCGCAATAGACGAACAAAAAATAAAGTGTATCGCCGCACATGATATTCCCAGAATGAGTACGGGCATACAAATATATGATAAAACCCTTCTTGAGCAGATGAACAGAACCGACCATCGTCTTGACTCCATATCAAAATACGTTCGTATTATAAAAGACTGCGGAATAAAAAAACTCAATATTGATTTGATGTACGGTTTCACAGGACAAACGGACACCGTTCTAAAAAATACTATTTATGCTATAAAAATTCTCATGCCTGAACAAGTCACTCTGTATGAAATGCGATATAACAGAAGTAATTTGGAACATAACAAAATCAATCGGGAAACTATGTACGAACAGTACGAATTTCTGTACAGCGGATTAAAAGAACTCGGTTACAAAGGACGTTTTGGACAAAACACATTTTCGCTCAGCGATGACGAAGGCGTATCATCTTATCTCTATTCAAGAATGATTTATGGAGTACCGTACAAAGGTTTCGGAATATCCGCACAGTCGATGTCAAGAGAAGGAATTTCGTACAATATTCTTAAAAACAGTCAAAGCAAATATTTGCCTCAATTTGATGATATTTTTGAAGAGGATATTTATATTTTGCCTAAAGATGAGTTATCCGCAAAATATGTGTGTATATCGCTATACAGCGGAAGATTCAGAATAGACGTGCTGAACGATATTTTGTGCTGTAATGCTATGAACTTCTATAAAAAAGAATTTGATTTTATCATCAATAATGGGTATGCCGAAATAAAAGACGATTTTTGTCAGCTTACACATTCGGGATTCAAGCAATACGGAGCAATAGCCGCCTTATTTTGGTCAGCATATCATAAAGAACAATATTTAGCAGATAAAAAAAGGAGTTGAAATAATGGAATACAAATATACTTGTACAGGAAATATTACTATAAACGGATTCGGAGATTTTTTGGAAGAAAATATCAAAGAAGCAAGACGCAATATAAATTTATTTTCAAATGAGCTTAGGGCATCATTCAACATTCCGTTTATATCGCTTGTTAATAGCGGTTCATCGGCAAACCTTGCAGCGGCTATGGTAATGGCGGAAAAAATAAAAAGTCAGGGCAAGCCGTTAAAAGCGATAGTATCCGCATTTACGTTTCCCACAACAATGAGTTCGCTCATACTTGCGGGATTTGAAATAGAGATGGCAGATGTTGAAAAAGGCGGTTTGAATATCGACCCCGAAAAACTCCGAGAGAAGATGAACGGCGTATCGCTCGTTGTTCCAACTCATTTTTTGGGATTCCCGGCACGCATAAAGCAAATAACGGAAATCGCCCGAGAGCATGGAGCATTTGTAATTCAAGATGCCTGCGAAACAATGCACCTTCTTGATGACGACAACAACGAGTTATTTACATACGGAGATATTACAACGTGGTCATTTTATCACCCGCATCATTTGTCATCGTATGGCGGCGGTGCAATAATAACGCTAAATCAAGATGATGCTATGCTTGTTGACAGTATATGCCATTGGGGAAGAGCCTGCAAATGTCACATTGACCCGAGTTTATGTAAAAATCCGGACGGGCCGGCACATCAGTTTACATACGAGCGTGTGGGAGTAAATATCGAAATATCCGAGCTGAATGCCTGCTTCGGCAGATGGCAGTTCCAAAATTTTGACAAATACGAAGAACAAAGAAAAGCAAATTATCAGTGCCTATATGATACGCTTTCGGATAATAAAAATCTGAAAGTTTTTGAACATCCGAATATCGGCGGTTCTGTTTTTGTTTTTCCGGTTTATTTAAAAAACGGCATGACAGTAAATGACGCATATAAAAAATTATCGGCTCAAGGAGTGGAGATAAGAACTCTTATGGGCGGAGTAACGAACGAACAAAAAGCATACCGATTCATTTCCGATGAAATTTTTACAAACGCACATGATATGGCGGAACATACTTTTTTTATCGGTATTCATCAGACTATCCCGTATGACAATGCCAAGGCAGTAGCCGAAATCATCAACAAAACGTTCAGCTGATTCAGGGAGTTTATATTATGGAGTATTTGGATATTGTAGATAGAGACGGTTTGCCCACGGGAGAAATCGTAAGCCGAGAAGAGGCACACAAAAACGGAATACGTCACAGAACGGCTCATGTTTGGGTAATACGAAGTAAAAAAGACGGTTTCGATATTCTTCTTCAAAAACGAAGCGAAAATAGTGAGTCGTTTCCGGGTATGTTTGATACATCATCAGCCGGACACATTCCCGCCGGCGATGAACCAATGCAGTCTGCTCTCAGAGAAATTCACGAAGAACTCGGCATAAATGCTTCGGAAGATCAGTTTAAGTATATCGGAAAATTCAGCAACTCATATCAAAAGATATTTCGATCACAACTTTTCTTCGATAATGAAGTAACATGGGTGTACTTGTACAGCGAACCCATAGATATAAACAAAATATCTCTTCAGGAGTCGGAAGTATCAGAGGTTCGTTGGTTTGATTTGAATGAAGTTTGGGATTCGGTTTGCAGTCAACAAGGAAATTTTTGTGTATCGAAAAATGGCTTAACTGTTCTTATGAATCATTGTTATAATAAACTATATAATAAAAGGTGAGAAAATCATGGATACGACATCTAAAAACATTCCTTCATGGGACGCCGAAAAGTGGCTTATCGAATGGCTTCCTATTTGGGATAGCCGAAACCGCACATCACAACACTTATTCAGAGCAAAATATTATCAAGAGCATATCAAGATAGTTCAAAGTCGTTGCTACATCTCTCAATCAGGAAAAGAAGTGCATATTCCGTGGGACGCATACGAGATGATGAACTCTTCAAAGCTGTATTCTCAGGAGCTTCATGTCGGTACTCCAACAAATGTATATGATACCGTTTTTGAGGTTCGTAAGATGGACTGTCTCGATGCTGCAAGAGAACTTCAGCAAAAAAACGATGGTGTAACAGCTGTGTTGAATCTCGCAAACAGGAAGAATCCTGGCGGTGGTGTGTATACAGGCAGTGGAGCCCAAGAGGAATCATGTTTTTTGCGTTCAAATTATTATACAGCTCTATATCCTTTTGCTGCGTATGCTGCTCAATACGGGCTTCCCAAGGCGAGAGAAAGTTACCCGCTTGACAGAAATTTCGGCGGTGTGTGGAGCGAAGGAGTTACCGTTTTTCGTGGACTTGAATTGCAGGGTTATCCGTTACTTGACGAACCGTGGAAAACAAATTTTATTGCGGTTGCGGCGATTAATAGACCACCCACAGTAATAGAAAACAACGAAATTCGTCTGCGTTCCGATATGATATCCGGATCGCTCAACAAAATAAGAACTATCATGAATATTGCAGCCGATAATAACGTAACAAATCTTGTTTTGGGTGCAATCGGCTGCGGTGCATTCCGCAATCCGCCAAAGCATATCGCTGAGTTGTTTCTTCAGGTTTTGAACGAACCGGAATATAAGGGCAGATTCAAGAATGTCGTATTTGCGATACTCAGCGGCGATTTGTGTGATGTGTTTGCTGATGTTTTCGGCTGTGTTGTTGATAACCCCAACGAAATTGTAACGTAATTTTCTCATTTTTATAATAAATAAGACTTGGATAAGTGATCAAGAAATATATTCACGTATTGAGTGTTACAATACGGCATGATCAGAAAGCAGCTTTCACCGCTAATCGGTTCAACCGCTCCGTAAGCATACCTGTCCTTTTGTGCAATACAAATAAACAAATAAACTGCTCTGCAAGTAGCCTTACCAGTCACTTGCAGAGCTAATTTAGTTATTATAGTTCTTTATGTTCTTTGCTTGGCTCAACTTAAGTCGAGGACATCCCACTTACAGGTTTGCCGATGAGATTATCATCGCCCATGCCTACACTATAACGAAGTACGGCAAGAGCATCGTTTGCAGTAATCTGACCATCACCGTCAACATCTGCGAGTGCAGTTTGTTCGGGTGTAAGTTCTTCCATGCCCGCACTTGAACGAAGAATCATTAATGCGTCATTTGCGGTAATGTTGCCGTCTGTGTCGGGATCGCCGTAAGTTCCTTTGGGTTTATCATCAGGAACGTCAGGACTGTCTGTCGATGTATCAGTTTCGGTGTCTGTTGTTTTGTCAGATGAAGTATCTGTTGCGGTATCCGTATCTGTTTGAGTATCCGTTGTGGTATCTGTTGTCACTTCATCAGATGATGTATCTGTTTGAGTGTCTGTTGTCACTTCATCAGAAGATGTATCCGTTGAGGTATCAGATGTTACTTCATCAGAAGATGTATCCGTTGAGGTATCAGATGTTACTTCATCAGAAGATGTATCTGTTGATTTATCTGTATCTTCTGCCAATTTTACAAACGGGATACCATTATTATTTGCATACTCCTCGGCGTATGAACCTGCTTTACCGTACATAGTCAGTTTTCCGATGGGAAAAGCATACATACCTATATCAGTTACGGAATCACCGATTGTTACGCTCTCAAGACTTGAACAGCCACTAAATACCCAGTATTCTATTTCTGTTACAGAATCGGGAATAGTAACGTTTTTCAAGGCACTACAGTTGTAGAAAGCCATGTTTTGGATTTCCTGAACAGAATTTCCGATGGTTATATTTTCAAGAGCAGTACAGCCTCCAAAAGCACCGCTTTCGAGTATCGTTACGGAATCAGGGATAACCACTTCCGTCAAAGCACTGCAACTGTTGAAGGCACCGTTGCCGATAATTTTAACAGATTCGGGAATCTTCACACTTGTTATAGATTTAGCGTCCTCAAAAGCCCATGCCCCAATTGTCGTTACCGTATCGGGAATGACAACATCAAGATCTTTTCCTTTGTATTTGAGAAGTATACCGTTAACTATAACGAAATCATCAGGATTGTTTTCAAGCCACGGAGTTTTAGTAAAAGCTCTGCTGCCGATTTGAGTAACAGATTCGGGTATAGTAACGTTTTCAAGTTTTTCACAGCCATAAAAAGCATCTTCACAGATAGTCGTAACGGAATCCGGAATAACCACGCTCGTAAGCTCTTTGCACATATGGAATGTACTGGGGCCTATTTTCTCAATCGATTTGCCTATGGTAACACTCGAAAGTGACGAACAGCCCGAAAATGCAGAACCGCCAAGTACCGTTACCGAATCAGGAATTGTCACGCTTTCAAGCAATGTACAATTTTG
>CACXHC010000217.1 GCA_902767285.1 uncultured Ruminococcus sp. | reverse complement strand
TTCTTTTTTTTTCAAAAAAAAGAAGGCAGGCTGCACCCGTTTGTAGCGTACAGTGTCCGGCAGTCAAAACCTGTTGGATGCAAGATGTAAAAGAAAACTTACTGTAAAACAATTTACTCATGGACATTAATTAAAGTTTTTTTTGCTTCTTTTTTTTTCAAAAAAAAGAAGAGAAAAAACAAAAGAAAGAGAGGTAACCTTGCTATTATGAAAATACTTTTTGTTTTCACGGGAGGGACGATAGGTTCAAGCGAGAGCGGGGGAGTGGCTGACGTTGATCCGACGACGCACCGCAAAATAATCGATATATGCAAAAATCGCTGTGAGTATGATTTGGCTTTTCCGTACAACATACTGAGCGAAAATTCTACTTGCGAAACGCTATCTCAAATATGCAATTATATGCTGTCGGTTGACTATCGGCTTTATGACGGTGTAATCGTCACGCATGGGAGCGATACTTTAGCTTACACCGCAAATCTGCTCTCGATAGCTTTGAGCTTTGTCGAAATCCCTATCGTGATTACCGCCGCCGACTGCGTTATGAGTAATCCACTCTCAAATGCTGAGGCTAATTTAATAAAATCTCTCGATTTTATAGAAACAAAAACTGCCGGGGTGTTCGTTTCTTGGAAAAATTTTGACGGTCAGCCCTCCATATATTCGGCTTCGAAACTTTTAGAAGCCGATGGAAACGATAATTTTTCACAATGGAGCGGTGACGGTTTTCCGCTGTGCCGTGATATGGCTTTTCTTAAAAATCAAAAAATCAATATTCAAAATAATGTCGTTTTGCTCAAAAGTTATGTGGGACTCGATTATTCTATTTTTGATTTAAGTAAAAAATCTGCCGTTTTGCTCGAATTGTATCACTCCTCAACCGCTTGTTTTGAAGGTGAAAACAATTCCTTCTTAACACTCCGAAATATTTGTGAGAAAAATAATGTCGATTTATATGTGTGTCATGTAAAAAAACGTGATTATGTGTATAGTTCTTCACTTGCCTTAAACAATACCCGAAAATTTAAAAATATAAGCGTTATTACCGCATACTCAGCTCTTTTGCTCGCATACTCTCTTGACCAAAATAACCGCCATATCATTCTTGATAAGCTGATTTATTAGCGAAAATAACCATTTATCCGCTCATAAGTTTGTGTATAAATTTTTTGTTTTTCTTTGACACTTTGCAATAAATATGATAGAATAGAAAATGGGAATTTAGATAGTTTGTTGTTATTAGCCTGTCTTATTTCCTAATTGAAAGAAAGTTTTTACCATGAAAGATATTATTGTTATTGCTTCGGGAAAAGGCGGTACGGGGAAATCCACCGTTTCTGTTGGTCTTGGAACTGCTTTGACCGCACAAGGCAATCGGGTTCTGCTTATAGACTGCGACAGCGGTATGCGTGGACTCGATATAATGCTCGGCATTACTCAAAATCTCGTTTTCGATATTGCCGATGCCGTAAGCGGAAGCTGTACTGTCGAAAATACCGTGTATCCTTGCCCTGACAAAAAGGGTCTGTTTTTAATGCCCGCTCCGCTGAACGCTTATGATGAGGTTGCTCCGCAAATCCTCGGTCAGATAGTTCAAGGGGTAGGAAGTATTTTCGATTATGTTATAATCGATTCGCCCGCCGGAGTCGGAAGCGGTTTCGAGGCGGCAATATATCCGGCAAAACGTGCGTTGGTTGTCGTGAATACCGAGCCTACCAGCATAAGAGGCGGTCAGACAGTTGCGTCAAAATTGCGTAACTGCGGTATATCCGATATTAGGCTTGTTGTAAATCGATTCAACCGCACTACTTTTAAAAAAATGGCTCTTTATGAAGATATGGACGAGATTATCGACATCACCGCACTTCAGCTTATAGGCATTGTACCCGAAGATTATTCTTTGGCGGCGGCTATACAGTCGGGCAAAAGCGGAGATTCCGCCTGCCCTGCCATGAAAGCTCTGTGCAATATAGCAGACAGAATACAAGGTAAACTCGTTCCGCTTATGATAAGGTAATTTTGGGTTATATAACATCAGCATTATAGATAATACAAGGAGGAATAATAGATGAATATTGCTTTGATAGCTCACGACTCAAAAAAAGAATTAATGGTACAGTTTTGTATTGCGTACTGCGGAATACTCAGCAGACACAACCTTTGTGCAACAGGTACCACGGGAAAAATAGTTTCCGAAACAACAGGTCTTAAAATAACAACCTACCTTTCAGGAGCTCATGGCGGTGGACAGCAGATAAGCTCTAAAATATCATTTAACGAGATAGATATGCTCCTCTTTTTCAGAGATCCCATTAACCCCAAAGACCATGAACCCGATGACAGAAATCTTCTCAGATTGTGCGATATGCACAGCGTTCCCGTTGCAACCAATATAGCAACAGCCGAAATGCTCATTCACGGTCTTGAAAGAGGTGACCTCGACTGGAGAGAGGTTATGCACCCGCATCGTTAAAAAAATAATTATTCGGAGATATATATGGACATTTTAACAAAAAAGGTAAAGGGTACAGAGGATATTCTTCCCAAAGATTCTCACAAATGGCAATTCGTGGAAAGAATCATGCACGAAGAAGCCGCTGTAAACGGTTTTAAAGAAATTCGTACTCCCGTTTTTGAACACACTGTTCTTTTCAACAGAAGCGTAGGCGAGGCAACAGACGTTGTTCAAAAAGAAATGTACACTTTTGACACAAAAGGCGGCGAGAGTATCACACTCCGCCCCGAAGGAACCGCAGGTGCCGCAAGAGCATATCTTGAACACGCAATCTACAATGACGGCTTGCCGGTGAAAGTTTTTTATCAGCTGACTTGTTACAGATACGAGAAAGCTCAGGCAGGCAGACAGCGTGAGTTCCACCAATTCGGCATGGAAACTTACGGTGCCTCTGACGCCAAAGCCGATGCCGAAATAATCTGTGCGGCAAACAATATTTTTGAAAGACTCGGACTTGAAAATATCCATCTTGAGTTGAACTCTATCGGCTGTAAAAATTGCAGAGGAAATTATACTTCTGCTCTAAAAGAATATTTTTCAGACCATATTTCGGATTTGTGCGAAACCTGCGTTTCACGTCTTGAACGAAACCCAATGAGAATACTCGACTGCAAAAACGAAAGTTGTAAAAAAATCGCTGAAGAAGCTCCGGTTGTTCTTGATTTTATATGTGATGACTGCTCGGAGCATTTCTCTAAAGTAAAATCGTTTCTCAATGCGTCGGAGGTCAAGTACACGGTAAATCCAAAAATCGTGCGTGGTCTTGATTATTACACAAAGACCGTTTTTGAGTTTGTTACAGATACTATCGGAGCCCAAGGCACGGTTTGCGGCGGCGGAAGATATGACGGTCTTATTGAAGAACTCGGCGGACAGCCTACTCCGGCTCTCGGTTTTGCGATGGGCATTGAGCGTCTGCTTATGGTTATGGATGCTGAAAATATCACAATTCCCGATAATGACGTTACCGATTTGTATATCGCCGCTTTGGGTGATGATGCTGAAATGAAAGCGTTTTCGCTTACTCAGGAGCTGAGAAAATCATCTGTTGCCACTGAAATTGATATTGTCGGCAGAGGGCTCAGGGCTCAAATGAAATACGCTAACAAGATAAATGCAAGATTCAGCATGGTTATTGGCGAAAACGACCTTGAAAGCGGTACTGTAAAAGTTAAAAATATGAGTACAGGCGAGTGTTTTGATGCTCCGCTTGATGATAAGTTCATCGAAACATTTGTAAAAAACACTTTTGATACAATAAGATTCGGTGACAGTGCAATTGACGAAGTTTTGGTCAAGAGTATTTCGGGATTTTTAAATTCCGATAAAAACGGAGATAATAATGAGTGATAATTGGACTGAAATAAAAATCAAAATTCCGAACAAGTTTATAGACACTGCCGGAGCTATTGCAAATATGGTTGTTCCGTATGGGGTTTATATTGAAGATTATTCGATGCTTGAGGAAGAAGTAGAACAAATCTCCCATATTAACCTCATTGATGATGAGCTTTTGAGCAAAGACAGAACTCACGGGATAATACATATATATATTAATCCCGAAGAAAACCCAAACGAAGCAATAACTTTTTTGAAAGAGCGATTAAATGCTGAAAATATTCCATTTGAAACCGAGCTTTCGAATTGTGCCGAAGAAGATTGGCTCAATAACTGGAAACAGTATTTTAATCCGATTCCGATAGGAGAGAAACTGCTCATACGTCCCACATGGAGAAGTGAGTACGACCCGCAAGGTCGTGCGGTGCTGAATCTTGACCCGGGGGTTGCGTTCGGCACAGGCGGTCACGAAACGACACGTCTGGTTCTGGGCGTGATAGAGAAAGAAGCCGGCAAGGGGAAGAATTTTCTTGATGTTGGCTGCGGAAGCGGTATTTTGTCGGTTGCGGCTCTGCTGTTGGGCTGTGACTCTGCGTTTGGAGTAGATATTGATGAGATGGCAGTAAAAACGGCAATCGAAAATGCTGCTTTAAATAGTGTCAGCGATAGATTTGAGGCAGTTTGCGGAAATCTGACAGATAAAGTCTGCGGAAAATATGATATTGTTGCGGCGAATATCGTTGCCGATGCCATAATTATGCTTACCGCCGATATAAAAAATTTTATGAAACCGGATTCAATTTATATAATGAGTGGAATTATTGACACTCGTTGCAGTGAAGTTGAAGCTGTTGTCAGTAAAGATTTTGATATAATTGGTAAATATGAGGATAATGGCTGGGTTTGTCTTACGGCGAAACTAAAGCAAAAGAGATAAAAATATTTTTTAATAAAAAATATTAAGACAAAATAATATACAAAAAAGTGAAAATAAAAATATTAAAAATATCGAATTATCTATTGTAAAATTTAGAAATTTTTAGTATGATTATTATAGACTGTTAAAAAAATTTTTATTTAAAGGGGGATCCTTTTTTATGGCAGTTGCATCAAGTTCGGGCAGTAACATATCCCGACATTTAGGAATGGTAAAGTCTTATTTTAAGAAGCCCATGACGCTGGTTATCGGCATTTTGGCATTGGTATCGCTTTTGTCGAGTATTGCTTTTTCGTCTGCCATTGACAAGATGGCGAATAATGCTGTTACGGCTATGGCAACAGAAGGAACAAATATTCAGATAACATCAAGCAGCAGTCCGCTGTCGTATCTTCTTTCGGCGATTGTTGCGGCGTGCATATTTTTGATATTCTTCACATCAATGTCACCGAGCGGAAAGCCGACTATATTTTTTACCATACTACACGCACTTTCGGTACTTCAGTTTATAGTTGCTATTTTGGCATCTTTGTTTGTATTTGTATTTGAGATCGTTTTGATTTTTGCAACACCGACGCTTGTAAATTATCTTGCGGGAAGCGGAGTAGGAACATTTGGAACGATGACTCCCGAAGAGCTTGAAACGATTAACAGACAGGTAGCATCTTTCAGAGTAACACTTCTTATTGGATTAGTTATCAGCATGGCTATTTTAGGATTGTTCCTTTATTATTACAATTCTCAAACAGCATTTCTCAACAGTGTAAATTTAACTTGTAAGAATCCCCAGCTCAAATCGAAGGGTGCCGTTCCATACGGTAATATTTCGATATTTATTGGTGTATTCCAGCTTATTGGCGTTGTAATTTTTTATCTTATGGTTAGCGGAATTGAGACAGACTCGCTTGCAGACCTCAACATTGACGCATCCAAGTTTGATTTAACAGCAATCTCCACACCTTATATGATTTATGCAATTGCGAACTCGCTTTATATTGTATTCAGAGGATATTTTGCTAAAGGCTGGGAGAAATTCACAGAGGACAATAAAGACCTCGTTTACGAGTCCACAGGTTCCGGCACAAGATATTCGGATGCAAGTCCCATGCCGACATTTAAATCTACAACTCGTCACGCTCAAGAGGCAAGACAGCAGAGTCAGCCATATCTTATCGGAGAAGAAGAGGACAAAAACAAAAAGTCGTCTTACATTCCCGAAGAACTTCAGAACGACTATCCTCAACAGCCTGTTGGCAGTCCTTACGGTCAACAGAACATGGATCCGTTCGGTGGCGGTTATGGTCAGCAGCAGCCCATGGGTAATCCCTACGGTCAGCAGCCCTACAACGACCCCTTCGCTGCTCCCGTTGACCCATACGCTCAACCTCCCATCGGTAACCCTTACGACGGCGGTAATCCCTACAATAACGGTGGCTATAACAACGGCATGATGTAATAAATCTTCTTAGCTGCCGCCCCCACTTTCTTGGGGGCGGCAACCCCCTGCTTTCTTGGGGGCTGCCGCCCCCAAACCCCCGCCTTCTTTTTTTTGAAAAAAAAAGAAGCAAAAAAAACTTTAATTATAGAAATTTTATTTGTTTAAACGAATTTTCTATAAACTGAAACAAATCCGACTGCAAAAGTACGCAGTCGGATTTGTTTCTA
>CACXHC010000216.1 GCA_902767285.1 uncultured Ruminococcus sp. | reverse complement strand
TTTTTTTGCTTCTTTTTTTTTCAAAAAAAAGAAGAGAAAATAAGCAACAAATTGGATATTTCTTGGGGCTGTTGTTTTTTCACAGCCCCTTATTTTAAAAAGGAGGTTTTTAATTTATATGGGTACTTTCGACAATAACAATTTCAACAATCACAATAATTACAACGGTTACGGCAGTAATCCGCTTGAGGATTTGGGTAATTTTATCGGAAACAGCGTTGCCAACGGTGTTGCAAATGTGGGGAATTTCTTCAGAGAAATAGAACGAAATATAGCTAACGGCGGAACTTATACTTACAATACTCCCCCGGTTGACTCAACCGTAAACAACGACCCTCAGCAAGTTACACCTCAATCAAACGTGATAATCAACATAGACAATGACGTTTACAGAAATTCAAAAGCTGTTTTGGCTCAACTGGGTATCCCGATAGACGTTGCCGTGAATATGTTCCTGTGTCAAGTGGCTATCCAGAAAAAAATTCCCTTCGATATGCAAACATCTTATCAGCCGCCTGCTCCCCAAGACCCGACCGACACTAATCCTCAATAATCAAATAAACAAAATAACGATTGGCTTTTCTTGGGAAAACCTTTTTTGAAAAAAAGGTTTTCCCAAACCCTTTCCAAAAAACTTTAATTGTGTAAAGAACATTTATTTGCTGAATGTTCGTTGGAACACATAAAATTTATATAGTAAAAGTTTTTTTGCTTCTTTTTTTTCAAAAAAAGAAGAGAAAATAAGCAACAAATCCGACTGCGTACTTGTGCAGTCGGATTTGTTTCAGTTTATAGAATGTTTGTTGAAACGCATAAAATTTATATAGTAAAAGTTTTTTTTGCTTCTTTTTTTTTCAAAAAAAAGAAGAAAAAATAAGCAACAAATCCGACTGCGAACTTTTACAGTCGGATTTGTTTCAGTTTATAGCAAGGACAACCAAATCCGCAGATGTTTCTTTTATTTCGTCAAAAACAAAATCGGGTATAATATTGTTGCCGGAACGATTTGTAGCTTGATTGATATTCCATTCCAAAAAACTTATATCACTCATAACTAAAACTTCTCTAATTGAACAATTTTGAATGTTCGGGATATTTTTCAACGAAATAATCTTTTTTGTACCATTTTTTATTTTTTTCGCCATCGATGATGGAAGGCGACATCACCATAACATTGTTATTTTCTTCAAACGAGATTTCTGATTTAATTTTCAGCCCGTTGAAATCGATATTCAATGTTTTGCCGTCAGGCAGAGAGTAATTCCACTCATTCTCTTTTTTGCGGACGATTATCTCTTTTCCCTCAAATTTAATATTTCCGTCTGGGATTACGTACTGAGAAACAGTACCATTCTCAAAAACAAGAACTTCGCCTGCTTTTCTCTCTATACCCAGCAGAGATACAACTTCATAACACACCCACTCTTCCGATTCAAGAGTTTGGTTGAGTTTATTTGCTCCGCCCTTGTGAATCGCTCGATAAACTCCGCTCGATGGACTAAGGCACATGACCAAAATTCCGCAAATAGCAGCAATCGCTATTATAACTATTATTTTATGTTCCTTTATATAGTCCTGAATATATTCTTTAGCATCCATAATTAAAACCTATTATAAACTTATATTTTTGTAAAACTAAATTCAGAATTGTAAGTATTCATATCAGTAAATGTTTGATAAAAAATGTCATCGGTGCTTAATGTTATATCAAAACTGTTTTTATTGAGTTTCTTTACCACCGATTTTAATACATACGCAGCCTGCTCGTTGAAACCGTAGCGATTATAATATGCAAGCGTTATATGCGGAGTAAGATAAGGATACGGACAGACTCTAACTTTATCGATAAGATCATAAATACGCTGAAGTTTATTCCACTCTTCCTCATTTTCGGGAACAAGAGCCATAACAAGACTCGTATTTACCATGTTTATTATAAAATGGGTTTTCATTTTGATAGCTTCGGATTTAATGGGATTTTCGGCAAGCATTTTTTTCAACTGAGAGCCGTTATAAGCTACATCAGACGAAACATTCTCGTTATTAGCCGATGCACTCAAATCATGTAATGTCATGTGGAGTGTTGATATACTGAGTTTTTGAGCAAGACAAAACGGAACTTCTTTGTAAAGGACATTAATAATATCTGCTATTTTTTTCTTTGCTTCGTCATCGCTGTCAATAGTAAATACAACAGTATCTCCGTAAAAACCGCTGAAGCAGTTTACATCGTCCACTTTCTCCAAAACACGACCGTCTGCGTGAAAATATCCTTCGCCCATTTGAAGGTCAGGTTTTTGATAGGTGATTCTTTCCATAAAGTGACTGTATGATTCCATAATTTCTCAATTCTCCTTTAAAGATTGTTTTTTCGGAGTATATTGTATCACATTTCTTTTAAAAATACAATTCAAAAAAAAAGGTGAATATTTTGTCTAAAGTGACATGAAATTACATGTATATAATTCCAAATAGACATAAAAAAACTGTCTTTGAACAAATATTCGAAATTTTAATTCTCAACAAAATCGAGCGTATCGCCGTTATACGATATCGAAAGAGTTTTTCCCGAAAGTTCGTAATAGAAAAAGTACTTATCGGAATCATCAAAAATAATGAATTTTTCATCATCGAAAACGCATAAACCATCAATTATAGTATTTCTGTTATCAAATGAGAGCGACATTACAGCAGAATCACCGTCAAACGAAAGTTCCGCCGAATCGCTTTTCCACGAATGAAGTTTGATTTCATCAGCATCGTTATTTATGACGGGACTGCACCCGAAAAGCGTAAATGCGATTATACAGCACAAAAAATAATTTCTTATTTGCATAAAAAATCCTCCGCATACAAATTCCTATCATATATATATATGAAAAGGGTAAAAATATTCATATATTCTAAAAAGTAAATTAGGTAAAATTTATTTAATTGTTGACGAAAATGCCGATTTGTGTTATAATATATCGCAAAGAGCGGAGGAATGTCTTATGATATATTGTGTTTCTGATATTTACGGCAATAAAGATAAGTTTGATAAACTTATGAGAAAAATTCATCTCAAAAAATCCGACAGTGTTTTTGTGCTGGGGAATATTCTTGACGGCGAGCATGGCATTGATTTGCTCATGGATATGATGATGCAGGAGAATATTTATCCTATTATAGGCGAACATGAATACGCTGCTTTGAAGTGTCTTGTAGCCATCAACAAAAACCCCGACCCCACCGCTTTGATGAAACTCGGCACAGATGTGGTTGATAAAATTTCTTATTGGGTATCTATGGGAGGACAAAAGACAATTGCCGATTTTATTAAGCTCGATGAAGAAAACCGAGAAATGATAATTGACTATCTGAGTGATTTTTCTCTCTATGAAGAAATAGAAATCAAAGGCAAAGACAAATCGTTCGTTTTGGTTCATGCGGGCATAAATAATTTCGACCCCAAAAAAGACCTTGACGATTACGATATTTATGAGTTTATATCTCAAACTCCCGATTTTTCAAAAAGATATTTTGATGACAAATATCTCGTTGTAGGTCATAGACCCACAAGAAAAATTTATTTTGATGATAACCCCTTCATAGACCCCGTTCCCGATGGAAAAAAATCTCAGCATGACAAGATTTTCAAAAAGAACGGAATTATCGCCATAAACTGCGGTTCCGATATTGGCGGAAAACTCGCTGCTCTGCGTCTTGACGATTTCGCCGAGTTCTATGTCGATTGATTGGTAAGCGGTCTGTTTTACAGACCGTTATTATTTGCAGTTGGCTTTTCTTGGGATTCTTGGGATTCTTGGGAAAACCTTTTTTGAAAAAAAGGTTTTCCCAAACCCTTTCCAAAAAACTTTAATTGGGTACAAAAGAAAAATTCCACAAATTTTTCTTTTGTCCCCCCCTCTGTTACGCATTCAGCGAGACGGAGATTTTCAAAAAATTGTCTGCATTTGCCTTATCTTGTGCTTAGGTGTTTTAACCAATAATCAATAGCTTTTTTTGGGGAATTATCATCAAAAAAAGGTATTGTTCTAAAAAATAATACTATTCTATTGATTTGCACGAAAATATGAGGTATAATAATAAAAATCTATTAGTATTCACAGGAGGTATACAAATGGCAGAAAAAACTATTCAACCGTTCCGTGAAACCGATGAGCAGAAACAAAAACTTCAGGAGATTATCGACCGCAATAAGGCGATTCCGGGTGCTTTGCTCCCGATTCTCCACGAGGCTCAGGAAGTATATGGATATCTTCCTATCGAAGTTCAGCAGAGAGTTGCTGACGGTCTCGGTATTTCGCTCAGCGAAGTTTACGGAGTGGCAACATTCTATTCTCGTTTTAGTCTTACACCAAAGGGCAAGCACAGAATCAGCGTATGTCTGGGTACGGCTTGCTATGTTAAGGGTGCCGATAAGGTGCTGGCTGAAGTCGAAAAGAAACTCGGTATTAAAAGCGGTGAATGTACCGCTGACGGGCTTTTCTCTATCGATTCATGCCGCTGCGTAGGTGCTTGCGGACTTGCTCCCGTTATGATGATCGGCGAGGAAGTTTATGGCAAACTTACACCTGCTGAGGTTGATAAGATACTCGATAAGTATATCAAAGCGGAAGGAGAGGGCAAGTAATATGGCTAAGATCACTATTGATGAACTTAATAAGATCAAAGCGGAGCATCAACAGCTCGTTATGGTCAGAAAAGTTATAAAGGAACAAGGCGAAGAACTTGCTAAACAGACAGGCTATCGCAAACAAGTTCTCGTTTGCGGCGGTACAGGCTGTACTTCTTCGGGCAGTAAAAAAGTTCTTGCGGCTTTGGATGAGGAACTCGAAAAGAATGGCATAAAAGACGAAATTCTTGTCGTTAGAACAGGCTGTTTTGGTCTTTGCTCTCTCGGCCCGATTATGATCGTTTATCCCGAGGGTTCGTTCTATTCTCAGACTACCCCCGAAGGAATAAAGAAAATCGTTAAAGAACATCTTGTAGAGGGTAATGTTGTTAAAGACCTTCTCTATAAAGAAACTGTTCATTCAGATGGCTCTATTCTCTCCCTTTCCGAAACACCTTTCTATAAGAATCAGCTCAGAATTGCTTTGAGAAACTGCGGTGTTATCGACCCTGAAAAGATTGAAGAATACATAGCTGTTGACGGTTATCAGGCTCTTGCTAAAGCACTCACAACAATGACTCCCGAAGAAGTTATTAACGAAGTTAAGAAATCGGGACTCAGAGGCAGAGGCGGCGGCGGATTCCCCACCGGCTTAAAATGGTCTTTCGCTAAGGCTTCAACAGGTGATATTAAATATGTTGCTTGTAATGCCGACGAAGGCGACCCCGGTGCCTTCATGGACAGATCTATTCTTGAGGGCGACCCTCAGTGCATTATCGAGGCTATGGCTATCGCCGGTTACGCTATCGGAGCTAACCACGGTTTCGTTTATGTAAGAGCTGAATATCCTATCGCCGTTGAGCGTTTGTCTATCGCCATCGAGCAAGCAAGAGAAAAAGGCTTCCTCGGTAAAGATATTTTTGGTTCGGGATTTGATTTCGATTTGGAAATCCGCTTGGGTGCAGGTGCATTCGTTTGCGGTGAGGAAACTGCTCTTATGACTTCTATCGAAGGAAATAGAGGCGAGCCTCGTCCAAGACCTCCGTTCCCGGCTGTTAAAGGTCTTTTTGGAAAACCGACTGTTCTCAACAACGTTGAAACATACGCTAACATCGCTCAGATCATTCTCAATGGCAGTGATTGGTACGCTTCAATGGGTACAGAAGGTTCTAAAGGTACAAAAGTATTCGCTCTCGGCGGAAAAATCAACAACGTTGGTCTTGTTGAAGTTCCCATGGGTACTACTTTGCGTACTATCGTTGAAGAAATCGGCGGCGGCGTTCCGAACGGAAAGAAGTTCAAAGCTGCTCAGACCGGCGGCCCTTCAGGTGGTTGTATTCCGTCCGAATATATTGATACTCCTATCGATTATGACAGCCTTATCAAAATCGGCTCTATGATGGGTTCAGGCGGTATGATTATTCTTGACGAAGATACCTGTATGGTTGATATTGCCAAATTCTATCTTGAGTTCACAGTTGACGAGAGCTGCGGTAAATGTACACCTTGCCGTATAGGTACAAGAAAGCTCCTTCAGTATCTCGAAAAGATTACCGAAGGTAAGGGCGAGGACAAAGACCTCGAAGATATTGACGATCTCGCTACTCATATGCAGAAATCTTCATTGTGTGCATTGGGTCAGACAGCACCTAACCCGATTCTCTCTACAATGAAATTCTTCAAAGACGAGTACATTGAGCATATTCAGAATAAAACGTGTCCCGCAGGTGTCTGCAAATCCCTCATTAAATATGAAATTGTTGCTGACAAATGTAGAGGTTGTACTCTTTGTGCAAGAAACTGTCCTGTTAAGGCTATTTCGGGTACAGTTAAGCAACCGCACGTTATTGACCCGGATAAATGTATCAAGTGCGGTGTTTGCATGAGCAACTGTAAATTTGGTGCAATCATTACAAAATAAGGAGGGATAGGCATGGATACTATTAATAATGAAATGGTTAATCTTAAAATAAACGGCATTCCTGTTCAAGTGCCGAAAGGATATACTATTCTTCAGGCTGCAAGAGAAGCTAACATTGAGATTCCTACACTGTGCTATCTCAAAGACCTTAACTGCATAGGTGCTTGCCGTGTCTGCATGGTAGAGGCTATTATAAACAACAAACCTGCGAGAAGTTTGCTTGCCGCTTGCGTATATCCCGTAGAAGAAGGCATGGAAGTATTTACAAATACTCCTGCTGTAAGAAAATCAAGAAAACTTACACTCGAACTTCTTCTTGCTAATCATAACAAAAAATGTCTTTCTTGCGAGAAAAGCACAAACTGCGAGCTTCAGCGTCTTGCAAGAGAGTACGGCTGTGACGAAGAGCATTTCAAGTCAGAGCCTCCCAGATACGATATAGACGACATCTCGCCTTATATTGTTCGTGACAACAACAAGTGTATTCAGTGTATGCGTTGCGTTGCTGCCTGTAAGAATGTTCAGACTGTATCGGTTATCGGTGCTATTCAGAGAGGTTTCAACGCTCACGTTGGCAGTGCATTCGACAAGAGCCTTGCGGATTCTCCGTGCGTTGGCTGTGGTCAGTGCGTAGTTAGCTGTCCTGTTGGTGCTTTGAAAGAAAAGAGTCAAGAAGATAAAGTTTGGGACGCAATCGCAGACCCGAACAAAAAAGTTATCTTCTTTACAGCTCCTTCAATCAAAGCTACACTCGGCGAGAGTTTCGGTATGCCTATTGGAACAAACGTTGAAGGCAAAATGGCAGCTGCTATCCGCCGTCTTGGTAAAGACGTAACTATATTCAACATGGATTTCACAGCTGATTTGACTATCATGGAAGAGGCTAACGAGCTTGTTGAGAGAGTTACAAAAGGCGGAGTTCTTCCGATGTTCACATCATGCTGCCCCGGCTGGGTAAAATTCGTTGAGCATTATTATCCCGAGTTCACACCGAATCTTTCGACTTGCAAATCTCCGCAGGCTATGTTTGGAGCAGTTCTCAAGGGATACTACGCTCAAAAGAATGGTCTCAAACCCGAAGATATTTTTGTTGTCAGCGTAATTCCTTGTACAGCGAAGAAATTCGAGGTAACTCGTGAACAACTCCGTTCCGAGCCTGAGTATGACGATGTTGACGTTGCTCTCACAACAAGAGAACTTGCAAGAATGATTCAGCGTGCAGGCATTAAGTTCACCGAGCTTGAGGACGAAGATTATGATCTTCCGTTCAACAAGGCAACCGGTGGTGGTGCTATCTTCGGAGCAACAGGCGGCGTTCTTGAGGCGGCTTTGCGTACAGCGGCTCACACACTTGATGGCGATTTCAAGAAAGTAGATTTCGAAGAAGTCAGAGGTCCCGAGCCGATTAGAACTGTTACTTATGAAGTTGCAGGAACAAAAATCACCGTTGCAGTTGCATCGGGTCTTGGCAACGCAAGAAAGATTCTCGAAATGATTAAATCGGGCGAACTCGATTGTCAGATGGTTGAGATTATGGCTTGTCCGGGCGGTTGTATCAACGGCGGCGGTCAGCCGATTCAGAGCGACAGCGTCCTCAACACAGTTGATTACAAGGCACTTCGTTCAAAAGCTCTCTACGATTACGACATCAACTCCGAGTTCAGATGCAGTCATGACAGCCCCGTTATCAAGATGATTTATGGCGAATTCTTCGAGAAACCCGGTTCTGAAAAATCGCACAAATACCTCCACACTCATTATGTTGAGAGAGGTCACTTCTATAAATAATCTACATTTCTGACGCAAAAGGTTCTACTTCCTGATGTGAAAGAGCATTCTATACAGAATATTTTGCTTTAACTGTCTGCGTCTGTCCTTACAGACGCAGACTAATCTTTTACCGTTGGCTTTTTTCTTTTTTTCTCTTCTTTTTTTTTGAAAAAAAAAAGAAGCAAAAAAAAACTTTAATTACTCTAAATGAGCAATTTTTTGTTTTTTGTCAAACTTCACAAAGATTAGCTTTAGCACTCTCTCAGAGAGGGAGTCTGCCGAACATTCAAAGCCCATAAGCCTCCTTCTTTGAGGGAGTATTACAAAAGTTCCGCAGCAACAAATCTGACTGCGTTGTATGCAGTCAGATTTGTTGGCGATAAAAGGAAGCCAACTGCAACACAAAAAATTATATATTAAAAATTAAAAAGCACAAAATAAATACAACGCAAAGCACCCCATACACGCATTAAAGTTTTTTTTGCTTCTTTTTTTTTCAAAAAAAAGAAGGCGGGTTGCACCCGTGGGCAATACGCACTTTAGTTTATATATAATGTAGTGTACAACTGCGTAACCAAAATAAAAACAACTGCAATGCAAATCATCCCATACACACATTAAAGTTTTTTTTGCTTCTTTTTTTTTCAAAAAAAAGAAGAAGAAAAAATA
>CACXHC010000215.1 GCA_902767285.1 uncultured Ruminococcus sp. | reverse complement strand
TGCTTCTTTTTTTTTCAAAAAAAAGAAGAGAAAAAGTTTTTTTGCTTCTTTTTTTTCAAAAAAAGAAGAAATAAAAGCTAACTAAGCGTTGGGATCAAAAGTTTTGAATTTGCCGACTTTATTGTCAGACATTGAGTAGCCGTTTTTGCCTTCGGGGATGGGGTCGAGAATCCAGTAATTATATGCTGTATCGGGGTCGAAATTCTGAGCGGCGATATAATCGTCATTTTCAAGAGCATCGTAAGGAACATCATAAGCTGTTCTGTAAATATTGAGATTTACCCAGCCTTCGGGAAGATCTATATAAGCATACTCGGATTTGTCGTTCGAAATATCCTGTTTTGTCATTTCAACTGCCTGAGCTGTGTCACGATTGTAGAGCCAGAGTTTACAGCCGTCATCAAACAGCCACTTGCCTTTGTTGATAGCATAGAAAATATTTCCTGTGGGTTTAATGCTCGGACTGTCTTTATCTGTGTCGGTTTTGCCCGAACTGCCACCGAAAACAAACTCCTCGCCTACTTTGGAATTGCTGTCGGTGAATCCTGTGGACGAGCGGAGAACCAAAAGTGCATCGGCAGAAGTAACATCGCCATCACCGTCAACATCTGCCTGAGCTTTTTGCTCATCTGTAAAATCAGATAATCCGGAAGTATATCTCAGAACTGAAAGTGCGTCATCTGATGTAACAGAACCATCGTTGCTTACATCGCCATATACGAGCGTAACGCCGTTCGGGTCAACGAGTTTCTTCGCTTTTGCATCGTAAATCGAAACTTGTGCCGGAATTGTCATGCCGTCTGTTTCAAATTTGGTCTTTCCTACCTGAGCATTCGTTATTATAACAGAACCTTTGCCAACGGGAATATCGCTCGGTACTTCATATACATAAAGTCCTTTTTCGCTGTCGTATTCCATTCTCGTTCCCGGCCATTGACCATCGTGGGCAACCTGAACTTTTCTGCCGTTTTCGTCAAGATACTCATAATATCCGTAAGCATAAACATTCTTGTAATTCGTAACGGAGTTGTCGTAATAAACCAAAACGCCGGTATGGTCTGTTACAAGTTTAGTGTAAGTGTGACTTTCGGTAGTCGTTTTATTATACGTGTTCGATGCAGTCGCCGTAATAGTTGCTGTTTCGCCTGCATTTACCATTGTACCGATATTTACAACCATGCTTCCTGCAAAGGTGATAGGCTCACCGCCATTTACGCTGTATGTACCTTTGTCAGCGTTTTCGAGTGTCAGAGTAACACTGAAAGTATCTCTTCTGAACGATGTGTTGTCCTCGGAGAAAATCACCTTCGGAGTCTGTCTTGCATCATTGTAAATAACTGCGATATTGCTTTCGCCAATCGTACCGCTGATAACACCTGAATCATCTACTCTGAAACTGTTGCCCGTAACGGTGTCAACGTAATCGTCCGATTTCATTCCGCTTGTCTGAATCGATATATCTTTGCTATCGCCGAGGTTAACAATAACAATACCTCTGTTGCCTCTCTGAACAGCAACAACATCACCCTCATAGAGAATAACATCATCTGTGCCGACCATAGCATTATGAAAATGGTTAACTTCCGAAACAACGGTACTCTTCCAAGATGTATCGCCGGCAAGTCCCATAAGCTCGTTGGGGCGTGCAAAGAACAACGGATGAGAATTTGCTCTTGCGGCAACTAAAGCCCAAGTTTGAGCGATTTGCTCATTTGTGGCACCGAGCGTTTTTCCGTCCATATATGTATCATGAGATTCAGCCCATACAACAAGGTTTGCGGGATCTTCGTAATCGTAATTATAATTGAGTGCCTTTGCAACCATCTTCGCATTTTTGTTTTTTACATAGGCGAGTGTGCCGTCACCCATTTTGTTGTCGATAACATCAAGATATTTTGTGTAATCAGTCGTCAATCTGCCCTTACCGGGAGTGTTGAGGATTTCGCCGTACATATAAAGCTCAACGCCCTTCGATGTGGCGTATTCGTTGGCTGCTCCTGTTACGTTCGGCCAAAAATCAGATGCAAAATCACCATCAGCAGGAGTTTCGATGTGCTTCGCAGCGTCAAATCGGAAACCGTCAACACCAACATCAATACACTCTTTGAGAAGAGCTGTTACTCGCTCCTGAACAAAAGGATTTCCGGTGTTGAGATCCGGGAGTTTATTCAATTCGCCCTGAACTATCCACTCAAGTTTATTGTCATCATCGGTACCCTTTTTGAGCTGATGGAACATATCGGTCTTTTGTGCGTAGATTTCCGGCTCATATTTTTTGATGTCGTGACATACAGTCAAATAGGCGTTTCCGTCCTGATTCGCCATGTGGTTTGTTACAACATCACAGATTACTTTGATTCCGTACTTTTCGGCTTCCGCACAAAGAGAGGCGAGTTCGTCCTTTGTGCCGAGCCAGCTGTTTTCCGTAGCAATAGTAAACGAAAGCGGCTGATAGAGCTTCCACCACTGTCCCTCCTGATTGAGCCACTCTCCGTAATCTTTCGGCTGCTGAACAGGAGATGTCTGAATAGTGGTATATCCTGCCGCTGCGATTTCGGGAAGGTTCTCTTTAATTGTGTTGAACGACCAGTCGAAACAGTGCAGAATAACACCATCGGCAGTATGCTCAGGCAAACCGTAATCGACTTCCTCCGCTTTTGCCGAAACCGCCGCCGCCGTTGATAAAGATAAAACCATCGCTGCGGCAATCACAGCACTTATAAGTCTTTTTTTCATAAACAAAATCCTCCTTGTTTTTGTCGAGTAAAAATCCATACATCAATTATACATTTTTTTTATAACAATTTCATTAATGAATTTTTATGAAATTTTAGTGATTTTTTTGTATCATATACATAACTAAAAAAAATTAAAAAAAGTATTGACTTTTTTAATTCGTAGTGATATAATAGTACCTGTTCTCAGAGAAATGCAGATGTAGTTTAGTGGTAGAACTTCAGCCTTCCAAGCTGACCGTGTGGGTTCGATTCCCATCATCTGCTCCAGAAGATGCG
>CACXHC010000214.1 GCA_902767285.1 uncultured Ruminococcus sp. | reverse complement strand
TTCGATTACGCCGAGTTCCTCGCAGGTGACAGGCTTGCCGTAGGAGATCTTCGTTTTTCTGAATGCTTTTATAAAGACGTTCTTGCCCGTGATACAGCACGGAACAATCGGCACTTTGGCATTATAGGCAATCACGAGCGCACCCATGTGACCTCTGCCGAGTTCGCCCGTTTTGGAGCGTGTACCTTCGATAAATACGCCGATACACTCGCCGTCTTTCAAAAGTTCCTCAGCTTTGTTTATAGCTTTACCGCCGTCACTCCCTCTTGTGACGGGGAACGCACCCAACTTTGTTATCAATGCTCCAAACAGCTTGTTTTTAAAAAGCTCCTGCTTCGCCATAAAATGAAGTAATCTTGCTTGCGTCACGTTTATAAAAACAGGATCCATATTGCTTAGATGATTACTGCACACAATACACGCCATGTTCTCGGGAATGGAATTTTCGTTTTCCGCTTCATACGGATAAAACATCTTCACAAATCCACGGCAGGCAGATTTCGCAACTTTATAAAACTGAGGTTTCATTCTGAAATTTTCTCCTTTATCAAGTTAACAACCGCCTGAACAGATTCATCAAACGTGAAATCTGATGTGTCAAGAATTATTGAGTCCTCAGCAGGTTTTAAAGGAGCTATATCACGTTCGCTGTCCTGCTTATCTCTTTTAATTACATCATCTAATATAGTATTATACTCTACTTTTTGATTTTTTGCAAGTAGTTCGTTGTATCTTCTTTCGGCTCTTTTTTCGGGCGATGCTGTGAAAAATATTTTTACATCGGCATTGGGTAAAATGACCGTTGCTATATCTCTGCCGTCCATAATAACGTTATTTTTTTTCGCAATATTTCGCTGTAAATCGAGCAAAAATGCCCTTACAGAGGGAATTTTTGAAACATTAGATGCCATCATCGAAACTTCTTCTGTTCGGATTTCTCCCGTTACATCTTCGCCATTGACCCATACTTTTTGGGTATTATCCTCAAAAGTCAAGTCGATTTTTAATTCTTTCAGGAAATTATTAACAGAATATTCATCAAAAATTTTCAAATTATTTTTTATTGATTTATATGCCACAGCTCTGTATAAAGCTCCTGTGTCAACATGAATGAATCCGAGTTTCTTTGCCACCGCTTTCGAAACCGAACTTTTGCCCGCACCCGTAGGGCCGTCTATCGCAACCGCTATCACATTAAACATTCCTTTCAAGTGATTTTATATTATCAGAAAAATCATCGCTCACAGCCGCCAAAAACCCCGTTGAAAACGCAATCTGCAAATTGAAACCGCCTGTGTATGCGTCAACGTCTATCATCTCGCCCGCAAAGTAAAGTCCCGAAACTAATTTTGACTGCATTGTTTTGGGATCTATTTCTTTTACGCTGACACCGCCTCTTGTAACAATTGCCTCAGCTATCGGGCGAAATTCCTGAAAATCAACAGTCAGATTTTTTATTGTGTTTACAAGCGAAGTTCGCTCTTGCTTTGTTATCTCGTTACACTTTTTGTGCTTATCGATATTCGATTCGGAGATAACAACGGGAATAAGTGCTTTTGGAAGAAGTTCATCAAGCGAATTTATGAGATCTTTGTTGATAAATTTTCCGAAATCCCTTAAAATACGCTTGTCGAGTTGTTCTTCGCTCAAAGCGGGTTTCAAATCAATAATCAGCTTGTAGCCGAAATTTTTTCTAATATCGATGTGAGAACTCGCCGAAAGCACCAACGGCCCTGTTACTCCGTAATGAGTGAACAGCATTTCGCCTTGTTCGCTAAAAATTATTTTATCTTTTTTTTCGCCGATTTGTTTCACAGTTACCGTAACATTTCTCAGCGAAAGCCCCTGAAGTTCACCGCACCATTTTTGTTTTGTGACTATTGGAACAAGCGAGGGAGCAGGCTCAACTATTGTGTGACCCGCACTTTTTGCAAGCTCGTACCCCGAACCGTCCGACCCTGTTTGAGGATATGACGCTCCACCACAACACAAAATAACCTTGTCGGCGAAATATTCTTTTTTATTATTGGTCGTCACACCGCAAATTTTGTTATTCTCGATGATAAGTCCAGTGACGACTTCGTTTTTTATGGTAACGTGATGTTCTCTCAATTTTTTGAAAAAAACATCGATAATGTCGGTTGATTTGTCAGACTGCGGAAAAACTCGATTTCCTCGCTCCGTCTTGAGCGGAACGCCGTTATTCTGAAAAAAATCCATTGTATCTTTAGTGGAGAACGCCGAAAACGCACTATATAAAAATTTCGGGTTCGACACAACCGACAACATAAGAGTATTGTTATCACAATTATTTGTGACGTTACAGCGACCTTTGCCGGTGATCAACATTTTTCTGCCGATTTTTTCGTTTTTATCAAAAATTGTGACATCGTACCCCAGCTCGGCAGATTTCACACCAGCCATACAGCCGGAAGCACCGGCACCAACAATCAAAATTTTAGTTTGGCTCATCGGTATTATTATCTCCGTTTTTAACGTATATTCCGTATCTGTCCCAAATATCCTCAAGCTGACGGAACGTGTGCGTAACTTCGTCACGCTTTTTGGAAACAGTAGCGACTATAAGTGCGTTGATGAGGCTCAGTGGAGCAACGAGCGAATCAACAACAGAAGCCATATCGCTTTTGGCGACCAACGTACAATCGGCGATTTTCGTAACGGGAGCGGTCATGCTGTCAGTAATTGCGATTGTCTTTGCTCCTTGCTGTTCGGCGAACTCCATCGCCTCCACGGTTGTAGACGAATATCGAGGAAAGCTTATGCCTATCATGACATCATGTTCACCCGTGCGGAAAAGCTGCTCATAAATTTCGTTTTTGCTTGTTGTTTCGATAACTTTGACATTACCGAAAATCAGCTCAAGGTAGTAGCCGAGAAATCTCGCCAAAGCGAACGAACTTCTAACAGCATATATATATATTTTGCGAGCATTGAGAATATATTCGACCGCTTTTTCAAACGAATCGGAGTTATTTTCTTCAATAGTTTTTTTGATAAGTTTAATATCCTGATTAAGAACACTGCTCAAAATATCGCCTGTTTCGAGTCTATCGGAAGCAACACCGATTCTCTGCACCGAAGTCAGCTTATCACGAATAAGCTCCTGCATAGCTTTTTGGAGTTCGGGGTATCCATCGTAGCCCACCTCCACGGCAAATCTGACGACTGTGGATTCGCTCACACCCACGGTTTCGCCCAATTTTGAAGCAGTCATATAAGCGGCTTTGTCGTAATGATTTGTTATAAAATCGGCAATCAATTTTTGACGTTTTGAAAGACTGTCGAAAGATTCCTTTATGTTATCCAACAAATTACTCATAATATAAATTATACCTCATTTTCTCCGCCGTTGGTATTATCTGCGGAAACAACATCGGCAATTTGCTCTTCGGGAAGTTCCTCTTCTACAAAAATCAAATCGTCGTCATCGGCTATAATATGCCCGTCCTCGTAAGCAACTTTAGGCAGAGGGTCTACACGGACAGACTCTTCGGTAGCGTAGCCGAGAAACACCAATCGACCGTTGACTTTTTCTCCTACTATAAGATAGATAACCGCAAATATCGGCACACTTAGCAGAAGTCCCATAAATCCGAACAATCCGCCACCGACAAGCACACTGAACATAATCCAAAATCCCGATATGCCCAACTGATCCCCCAAAATTTTGGGGCCTATGATATTTCCGTCAAGTTGTTGAATTACGATTACGATAACAATAAATATCAACGCTTGTAGAGGACTTATCATCAAGAGGAGGATAACGCCCGGCACAGCACCGATTATCGGGCCGAAGAACGGGATAATATTTGTTACTCCCACAAAAACGCTCAGCAAGAGTGCGTAATCTATGCCGACAATTTTAAGCACAATAAAGCACAGCATACCTATTATCATAGAGTCTATAATTTTTCCATACAGGAATTTACCTACTTTATTGTTGCACAAATCGACAGTACGCATAACTCTTCCCAAATATTTTTGAGGAACAATAGAATAAGTGATTTTTTTGATTTGGTTCATCAACATTTCTTTATTTGCAAGATAGTATATTGATACAACCAAGCTCAACAACACATTATACAAAACGTTATACAAGTTTTTAGTGAAATCGAATATATGCGGAAACAAATAATTTGTTATACCCGAAATCATTTTACCGACATCGATAACCCCGGTAGAATCGATAGCATTACCGCCGGTATATTTTGCGATTATCTCGTTTATGCTTGCGAACAGTTCGGACATTGTTTCGGTTTTGAAGCCGAGTTTTGCCGCCACTCCGAAGACCCATTCTTGAAAAGAGGTGTAGTAAACCCCGAAGTTATCAACAACTCCCTGAATACTGCTTGTTATCTGCGGTATGATGATACTGAGCAACAAAAACACCGCCGCAAACAGAATTGCGAAAGATAAAATCAGCGAAAGTGGTTTTCTGAGTCGAACGAAGAACTCGTCCCATCTGCCTTTACGATTTTCGGGCGGTTTGTCCATGAATATGAAGGCACGTTCCATAAAGAAAGTGTATGGAATATTCAGCACATATGCAATTATGAATCCGACTATAAAGGGAGTCAGCACCGAAAATATTTTGTTTACACCTAAAACTATCATGTCGAGTTTGGTCAGCATCAGAACGAGCAGTGCCGCCAATCCAAGCAACGAGGCAACCGAGCGAAATACATTTTTTGACAAGCCTTAACCCTCCCCGAAATCACACCTCTACATATACTATAATATACTATAATTCAAAAAAAGTAAAGTATATTTTTAAATGTAAAAATATACTTTGGCTCCGCGAAGCGAGAGAGAAAAAAAATTTTTTTCTTTCTCTCTCTCTCTTTCTTCTTCTTCTTCTTATTCTTCTTATATAATGAAAAGGGTGTTTGTTGTTTGTTTGTTCTTTGTTTGTTGTTCGTTTGTTGTTTTGTTTATCGTTTGTTTGTTCTTTGTTTGTTTTTTTCAAAAAGAACAAACTATTTTTTTTCGATTGCCATTAAACATTCGGACATTTTTTTGATTGTTGATTTCATGC
>CACXHC010000213.1 GCA_902767285.1 uncultured Ruminococcus sp. | reverse complement strand
GTTAAAACACATAAAATTTGTATAGTAAAAGTTTTTTTTGCTTCTTTTTTTTTCAAAAAAAAGAAGAGAAAATAAGCAACAAATGGGATATCCCTCGGGGCTGTGTTTTTTCACAGCCCCTTTTTAGTGCTGGTAGCCGGACTTGAACCGGCACGGATTTTACTCCGAGGGATTTTAAGTCCCTTGTGTCTGCCTATTCCACCATACCAGCGAATTTACATTCACTATTTTACTACAATAGTTAACGATTGTCAAGAGTCTTATACTGGCTTTTATTAAATCTTATTTTTTGTTGTTTTGCAAATGTGTTGACATAATACCAATAAAATGTTAAAATTGACTAAAGACGGCGTTATAGCCGAATTTATTTTACATAGATAGGGAGATGTATAATTATGCCCGCATGGCTTAAAAATTCAGTGTTTTATCAAGTATACCCGCAGTCGTTTTGTGATTCAAACGGAGATGGAATAGGCGACCTGAAGGGGCTTATATCAAAATTGGATTATATAAACGAACTCGGGTGCAACGCTATATGGCTAAACCCCGTATATGATTCGCCTTTTATGGATGCCGGCTATGATGTTCGCAATTATTACAAGATAGCCGAACGCTACGGAACAAATGACGATGCCAAAATGTTGTTTGAAGAAGCTCATAAAAGAAATATGAAAATTTTGATGGATCTTGTTCCCGGTCATACGTCGGATACTCACGAGTGGTTTACAAAAAGCAAACAGCCACTTAAAAACGAGCTTTCCAACAGATATATTTGGACAAACAGCGTGTGGGAAGCTCCTCCACAGTATCGTCTTATGTGCGGAATAACCGACCGTGACGGAAATTATCTTGTTAATTATTTTTCATCACAGCCGGCACTCAACTATGGATTCTATGAAGTTACGCACCCGGATTGGCAGCTGCCGGCAAATCATCCCGATTGCCTGAGAACTGTCGAGGCTATCAAAGATATTATGCGTTTTTGGCTCGACATGGGCTGTGACGGATTCAGAGTAGATATGGCTGATTCGCTCGTTAAAAATGATGAGGAGAAAATCGCAACAGCGGCTATTTGGGCGGGGATCCGAGAAATGATGGATAAAGATTATCCCGAATGTGCTTTGGTGTCGGAGTGGTGTAATCCAAAGAGAGCAATAAACAAGGGCGGTTTCCATGCTGATTTTTATCTTGACCACAGGGGAAACGGCTATTCCACCGCATTCAGATATTATAATTATGAAACAGGTAAGCAGGAGAGCTATTTCAGTAAAGAGGGCAACGGCGATATTATGACGCTCGTTAACGAATTTACCGAAAATTACAAAGCAACTAAAGATAACGGATATATCAGCTTTTTTACTTGTAATCATGATAACCCCCGTATGTCGGCATGGTATGACCAAGACGAGCTGAAAATTAATTTCTGCACTATATTTACACTTCCGGGCGTTCCGTTTTTGTATTACGGTGATGAGATCGGCATGAGATATATGTCGGAACTCACCAGCAAAGAGGGCGGATTCAGCCGTACAGGTTCCAGAACTCCAATGCAGTGGACAAACGGAATAAATAAGGGATTCTCCAATGCGTCCGCCGAAGATTTATATTTGCCTGTCGATACAAGAAAGAATGCTCCCACAGTCGAAAATCAGGAGAAAAACGAAAACTCGCTCTATAATACGGTTAAGAAAATAATTGCTATCCGCAAAGCAAACGAGGATTTGTGCGGAAACGGTGATTTCGAAGTTCTTTATGCTGAGAAAAACAAATATCCGTTTATTTTCAAACGAGGCGGATTTATAGTTGCCGTTAACCCCAAGGCAGAAGATGTCAGCGTTCCTTTCGATTACGAAATAAAAGAGAAAGTTTTTGAGCTGGGAAATGCCGAAACATCGAACGGCACAATATCGCTGAAAGATCAAAGCTATTGTTTGTTTAAATATTAAATAATAAAAAGGTGGACTGTACATGAAAGAGGATATAACAACTATTCCGATAAATGATGTTTTTTCGGTGCGTGAAGGCTGTCCGCTGTGCAGTATGAGAAATATGCTGGAGGCTCGTTCTACAACATACATAACGGGAGCGGCGATGATGGAGCCTGATGTCCGTATAAAAACCAATGAAAAAGGATTCTGCCACCGTCATTTTGAAATGATGCTGAAATGCGGTACTCGTTTATCAAACGCACTTATTCTGGAGAGTCATCTTGATAAAATCAAGAATGAGTTTATTCCCAAAACGGTCAGCGGAAAGCCCGATAAAAAGAAAATCGCCGCAGTGCGTAACCTAACCAAAAGTTGTTTTTGCTGTGAGCAAGTCAACTGGGGCATGGAACATATGTTTCAAACGATATTCAGCAGTTATACGAATGACGAGCAGTTTCGTCAGCTTTATAACAGTCAGAGATTTATTTGCATGGAGCATTTCTCTGATTTGATGACAGCCGCCATAGCAAAAGGAATTTCGGGAAAAATGCTACCGCAGTTTTATGCCGATACTTCAAAACTGTGCGGAGGTTATCTCGAATCACTGAAAGCGGATGTTACGCATTTTTGCTCTATGTTTGACTATCGCAGTAAAGGTCAGTCGTGGGGTAACTCAAAAGACTCAATCGAGAGAAGTATAGAATTTCTTACGTCAGACCCCGTTGTTGACGAAACAAAGGAGTAATTTCAGTATATAATGAAGATTGATAATATTAAGGATTTCGACCTCGCCCAAACGCTTGATTGCGGTCAGGCGTTCAGATGGAAACAGCTTGAAAACGGTGCTTTTGAGGGAATAGCCTACGGAAAGAAAATCACTCTTTCAATTGTTGATGATGTACTGGAGATTTCGGGCTGTAACGAAAATGATTTCGCCGAAATATGGGAAGATTATTTTGATTTAAAGCGTGATTATTCCAAAATAAAAGAAGATCTGTCAAAAATTCACCCCGAAATGAAAAATGCGATAGATTTCGCCCCGGGTATACGAATTTTGTATCAAGAACCGTGGGAGGCGTTGTGTTCGTTCATCATATCGCAGAACAACCGTATTCCGAGAATAAAGGAGATAATACAAAGGCTTTGCGAAAATTTCGGAGATGATATAGGCGGTGGATTCAGTTTTCCGTCTGCCGAAAAAATAGCAAGTCTGACAGCAGCAGATCTCGCACCGCTTCGAGCCGGATTTCGTGATAAGTATATAATTGATGCCTCACAAAAAATTGCATCGGGTGAGATAAATCTCGATAGTTTGAAAACAATTCCCGTTGACGATGCCCGTGAAGAGCTGAAAAAGATAAAGGGAGTAGGCGACAAAGTGGCAAATTGTACTCTTCTTTTCGGTTTGCACCGCCTCGAATGTTTTCCTCAGGATGTGTGGATTAAACGTGCTATGGAGCAGTTGTTTCCAACGCTTACTCCGCAGGATTTCGGCGAATACGGCGGAATTGCCCAGCAGTATATATTTCATTATCTTCGCAGTATCAGCAGGTAGCTTTCTTGGGAAAACCTTTTTTGAAAAAAAGGTTTTCCCAAACCCTTTCCAAAAAACTTTTTTAGAGTTGGTTTAGTATGCTATCCG
>CACXHC010000212.1 GCA_902767285.1 uncultured Ruminococcus sp. | reverse complement strand
TGCAGTCGTTTTTGTTTTAGTTTATAGAAAAGTTCGTTGAACAACATAAAATTTATATAGTAAAAGTTTTTTTTGCTTCTTTTTTTTCAAAAAAAAGAAGAGAAAATAACCAACAAATTGGAGATTTCTTGGGGCTGTTGTTTTTTCACAGCCCCATTTTTTGTTTAAATATGTTTTCGCAGGTGTATACTTACGCACATAAAAAGCTACCGAAAAGATACAACTCCTCCTATGTCGAGGAGTTTTTCGTTTGTGAGATTTATCACCTTTACTTCGTGACTCTGGCAAAAATCACGGATATTTTTGCTGTCGGGGTGAGTGTCTATATTTCCGAAAAATACGAGTTCACTACGGCTTTTCAAAAAAGATGCTCCGCCGATAAATCCGCCGTATTTTTCGCAAAGCTGGATATTTCCCGGAGAAATTTTCAAAACGTCGATATTATTTTTTTCTGCCGATTTTGCTATGCCCGAATCACTCGTAATTATTGCGTTTTCCGACACAACGCACACCGAGCATTTGGAATATCCTTGATTTACGTTTATCATATTGTAATCGTTTTTTTGAAGATACTCCAATAAATTTGGGTCAGAATATTTAAAATTGCCTATTGCGTTTTTTCCAACGATCGCTACATTCAATTTTACGCATTGAGGATATGAGAAATCGAGTATTTCATCTTTTGTAAAAAATGCCTTACCATTAAAACAAGAAATTATTTGGCGGTTAAGATAATCATTGCTTTTTATTAAAAAAATATCATCTCCGACCCGTAATGCCTGCATATCTGCATGGGTTGACTCGATATTATCATAATTGTTTTTGTAATGAATGGTTCTTATGATTTGAAATCCCATTTGTTTGACTTTTTCTGTTATTATTTCGGAAATATCGGATATTATTAATCTTTTCATATTATCTGCTCGAATTATCACATTTTGCGGAGTGCCTTTGCCGGCACGAGTTTGGACGCTTTGTACGCCGGAAATATTCCGAAAACTCCTCCGAATGATACCGCCATCATCATCGCCAAAAAAATTGCCCCGAGTTTTAGAGAAATTTCGATATTCAAAATATTGTTTGCAATAAATATCAAACAAAACGCAATCAAAATTCCTGTGAGAGTTCCGGATAATGATATTATAACAGATTCAAGCAGAAAATCAAGCATTATATCAATTGATGATGCACCTATACTCTTTTTTATACCGATTTCTCTTTTTCTCTCGTTTACCGATATAAGCATGATGTTCATTATGCTCATTCCTGATACAAAAAGAGATATGCCCCCTATCGCAGTTAAAATCAAAGTTACTGTTCCGAGCATATTTTGAAGTGTTTCTTTTTGTGATGCGAGATCCGATATATTCGCCTTATCCCCGAGATTTTGTTTTACATTTTTCGTTATTGAGTCTATTGGAATTTCGCTTTCGGTTTTCAAAAAAACTTGCGTGAAATCATCACTTTCGTGAACAGCAGTATAAGGAGCATACAAAAAACCCGGAATGTAATTTCCCATTAACGATTGCATTATCCCCTTGCCGGTTTTTACAACTCCTACTATATTAAAATTATCAGAAGTCGATTTGCACTGTACTTCTATTGAACGTCCCAAAGCGTTTTGACTTCCAAATAAATTTTCAGCTAACGATTTATCTATCATACAAACTTTATTATTTGAGTTTATATCGCTTTTGTTGATAAATCTTCCGCTGACAAGCTCAAACGAAACAACGTCTTGTGCATTTGAGTCTATACCCCACACTATCGCATTTATTGTCCGGCTGTCTTTAATCACTTTTGAAGAATCCATTGTTACCGGTGCTGTTTTTGATATTCCCCTTATAGATTTTATGGTGTTAACGTCTTTATCGTCAAAAGAGCCGTTTTGCGATGTAACTATGAGTCCGTTCATTCCAAGGCTGTCGAGTTCGTTCCAAATAGATTTTGTACCGAAATCACTAACCGATTTTATGAGAAGTACAGAGGAAACCGCAACCGATACGCTTGTAACCGTAAGCAAAAAGCGGAGTTTGTTCTGCATAAGACATTTTATTGTTACGGTTAATTTATTCATGCACTAACACCTCATTAATTACGGTGCTTTGAGGGTCTGTTATTTTTTGAGCATCGTATACAACCAAATCTCCTTCTTTAATTCCTGAAATTATTTCTGCTCCCGATGAAAACTCGGTTCCGAGAGTAATTTTCTGTTTCTGTATTTTTTGATTTGATGAAATATATACGAAATCTTCGTCTTTTTCATCATCGTGGACGATACAGGAATACGGCACAAGGAGTATATTTTCTTTTCTGTTGACTATTACCGAACAATCTGCCGAATAACCGGATTTCAAATCCGGCGGAGGGGAATCTATATCGGCGGTTACTTTAACGTAAGTGATTTTTCCGTTCTGCACGGCGGAATCACCTATATACGAAATTTTTGCATAAAATATATCGGTTAGAGCTTTGCAATCCACTATTACGCTCTGACCTTTTTTTATTTTCGGAATATCTTTTTCGTTAACGCTGAATTGCAGTTGATAAGAATCTTCATTGGATATTTTGAATAAAGTTTGACCTTTGGTGAAAATTTTTCCCGAATCTGAGATAATTCCGCTGATTATTCCCGAATTTTCGGCTTCGTATATTTTGATCGTCCCGCCGTCCAATAACGAAGAAATCGAATCTAATTTTCCGAGAAGCAGTGAAGTTACATCAGCGGAAGTTTCACATACCGATAATACGGCATCTCCTTTTTCGACATAATCACCGTTGTGAAAAAATACTGTCTGAATTATTCCACTCCCTGATGCATATACGCTTTTGCTGTCGGAATATTCTATTGTACCGTTGTAATTTATTTTTTCGAGTGCCGCCGTGGGGATAATTTCTATTGCCTTAACGTATTTGATATTTTGTTTATAAGTATATCCCACCGCAAATATAGATGAAAGAATCACTAAGGTTAAAATTAAGAGAATAAAATACTTTTTCATACAACTCAACTCCTCTGTTATTGTTCCCGATTTTTAATAAAATATTTAAAATAAAATTTGTAATATCTGTTGAAATTTTCAACAAATTATACTATAATAATAACTGTATTAACTGGCAGAGTCACTTTCTGCCTTTCAAAAAATAATAAAACAGGGAGTGATTAAAAGTGTTTGAAAACCTTAAACTTGGTTTGGTTATTCTTTTAACGGGTATTGTTGTTGTGTTTTCAGTTCTTGTTTTGCTTATTCTCATTATTTATTTGTACAGTACTGGCGTAAACAATGCACAAAACACTATTGAAGCAAAAAAAGTTGAAAAAGCACAACAGAACAAATCCAAAACAGAAGTTTCTCAGGTAAAAGAATCAGCCAAAAATACCGATGACCAAAAACAAGCACAACCTGCCGAAACGATTGAAGATAACGGAGATATTCCGCTTGAGGTAATAGCTGTAATTGCCGCTGCCGTTGATACCGTTTTCGGAGAGGGCAACGCTGTTATAAGTTCAATCACAAAATCGAAACCGAAAAAGCGAACTTCATCGAGAAGATCAGCGTGGAAATCTGCCGGCATGGCGGAAAACACTCGCTCGTTCTGACAATTAGACAGGAGGTGTTCTTTTGGAATTTTTAAGTCAATTTTTAGAATCAATAACAAGGTTGTTTTCAACCTCGGGATTTTCAAGCCTGCCTTGGGAAAATTACATAATGATACTTGTTTCCTTTGTGCTTATTTATCTTGCAATAAAAAAGCAGTATGAACCGCTGGTTCTTCTGCCAATTGCTATCGGAATGCTTTTAGTCAACCTCTACCCCGCTATAGCTATGGGCGGAGAAACTCAATATATACCTGTTAATGAGTATATGGCGGCTCATCCCGGTGAACATGTAACGTATGCACAAGTCGTTATAGATGGTGTTTCTTATTATGCTAAGCCCGAACACGTCGGCGGTTTGCTCTACTATCTATATCAAGGTGTAAAACACGGAATTTATCCTCCGCTTATCTTCTTGGGAATAGGTGCTATGACCGATTTCGGCCCGCTTATCGCAAATCCCAAAAGCTTTATTCTTGGAGCTGCTGCTCAAATCGGTATTTTTATTACGTTTATAGGTGCTATTATTTTGGGATTTGCTCCCAACGAAGCCGGTGCAATAGGTATCATTGGTGGTGCCGATGGCCCTACGGCAATTTATGTAACGTCTATTCTTGCATCTGATTTGCTTGGCCCGATAGCCGTTGCAGCGTATTCGTATATGGCTCTTGTACCTATAATTCAACCGCCTATAATGAGGCTTCTTACCACAAAAGAAGAGCGTTCAATTAAAATGGTTCAGCTTAGACCTGTATCAAAACTCGAAAAAATCCTCTTCCCTATAATAGTTACAGTTGTTGTTTCGCTTCTTCTTCCCGATGCTGCTACTCTTATAGGAATGCTCATGTTCGGAAATCTAATGCGTGAGAGCGGTGTTGTTGACAGAATTTCGAAAACCGCTCAAAACGAACTTATGAATATTATAACGATTTTCCTTGGATTGTCCGTTGGTTCTACCGCTACCGGAAAAGTTTTCTTATCACCAAAACTATCGGCATAATCTTCCTTGGACTCTTTGCTTTCATGATGGGTACTGCATTTGGTGTTATTTTTGGTAAGATCATGTGCAAGGCTACCGGCGGAAAGGTAAATCCGCTTATCGGTTCAGCCGGAGTTTCGGCAGTTCCTATGGCGGCGAGAGTTTCACAAAAAGTAGGTCAAGAGGAGAACCCCTCGAATTTCCTGCTCATGCACGCTATGGGGCCGAATGTTGCCGGCGTTGTTGGTTCTGCCGTTGCCGCTGGTGTGCTTATCAGTATTTTGAAATAATTCCTTTTTTTCGTTTTGTCATCTTCTTTAGCAAATCCGACTGTGTTTCACAGTCGGATTTGTTTGTGCTAATTTATGGGTTGAAAAAATCGTAAATAGATGTTATAATATTAATCGGCAATTGTAAAGGAGAATTTTTTATTGTGATTATAAATGTAAATGGTTTATCTGATACCGAAAAATTGGGCGAACAAATTTCCGGCAAATTAAAAGGAACCGAAATAATAGCTTTTTTTGGCGGATTGGGCATGGGAAAAACGACCTTAACCCGCTCTATTGTTAAAAATCTTGGTTCTGATGACGATGTTTCGAGTCCTACGTTTGCTATCGTTAACGAATACACCGCCAAAAACTTAATGCGTATTTATCATTTCGATATGTACCGCATTTCAAGTTGGGAGGATTTGGAGTCAACAGGCTTTTTTGATTATATCGACAATGGAATCATTCTTATAGAATGGAGCGAAAATATCGAAAATGCTCTGCCCGAAAATACAATAAAAATCAGCATAAAACCCGGAAAATCCGAAAATTCACGAGTATTTGAAATAGAGGGACTCGATATATGAAAATTTTTGCAGTAGATACATCAGCCAAATCTGCGTCTGTTGCTCTTTTGGAAAACGGCGAAATAAAAGGCGAATTTTTTATAAATACCATGCTGACTCACAGCGAAACTTTAATGCCTATGACAGACGCTCTACTTAAATCTGTTCGCATTAATCCCGAGAATATAGATTGTTTTGCCGTAAATGTCGGCCCCGGTTCTTTTACGGGTGTCAGAATAGGTATTTCGGCTATTAAAGGTATGGCATACGCTCTTAACAAAAAATGCGTTGCCGTTTCTACTCTCGAATCGATGGCATACAACATAAAAAATACCAATGCCGTTGTTTGTGCCGTAATGGATGCTCGATGCAATCAAGTATACAATGCTATGTTTGATATTTCGGGCGATACTCCGAAACGTCTTTGCGATGACCGAGCAATTTCAATTGACGAGCTTCAAAACGAGATTCAGCAATATAAAAGAGTTATTCTTGTTGGAGATGGTGCCAACCTTTGTTTTGCAAAATTGTCTGACAGCATTTCTCAGCTTGAAATTGCAAGCGAAAATGTAAGATTTCAGCGAGCTTCATCTGTTGCCCTCGCTGCCGAAAAATTTATAGAAAATAACAATACTGTTTCTGCCGATATGCTCATGCCCGAATATCTTAGACTTCCTCAGGCTCAGCGTGAACTTATCGCAAAAAAGACTATTAATAAATAATTTTTTTAGGAGGTTTCTTTTAATTATGAAAATTGCTATTGGTGCCGATCACGGTGGTTTTTGCCTCAAAGAGGCTATCATCAATTATTTTAAAGAAAAAAATATCGAGTACAAGGATTTCGGCTGTTTCTCGGAAGAATCTGTTGACTATGCTATATATGCTAAAAAAGTCGCAGACGCTGTTGCAAGCGGTGAGTTCGAAAAAGGTATACTTTGCTGTGGTACAGGTATCGGAATTTCGATAGCCGCAAATAAAGTTAAGGGGATCCGTGCGGCTGTTGTTACAAACGAATTTTGTGCTGAAATGACTCGCCGTCATAATGACGCAAATATTCTTGCTATGGGCGGAAGAGTTATATCACCCGAACAAGCTGTTAAGTTTACCGACATTTTTCTTAACACCGAGTTTGAAGGCGGTCGCCACGAAAGACGCATATCTCAAATTACGGCTATCGAAAACGGTGAGGATTTTATATGAAAAGACTGGATTATATATCGTGGGACGAGTATTTTATGGGTGTTGCCCTTCTTGCCGCAAAACGCAGCAAAGACCCCAATACTCAAGTAGGTGCCTGCATAGTTGACGAAAACAACATCATCGTTTCTACGGGATATAACGGACTTCCTATTGGCTGTTCCGATGATGAATATTCGTGGGAGCGTGAGGGAAATGACACTAAATATCAATATGTTGTTCACGCAGAGTTGAATACTATTCTCAACGCAACAGGCAAAAGCTTAAGAGGAACAAAAATATATGTATCTTTGTTTCCGTGCAACGAGTGTGCAAAAGCAATAATTCAATCGGGTATAAAAGAAGTTATATATCTCTCCGATAAATATGCAAAATCTCCCGCAACGATAACTTCACGCCGTATGCTTGCATCTGCCGGAGTTGTAACACGCAAGTTGTCGCCTATTCCTCAAAACATCGTTATAGACTACAATATTGATTAATTATTATTTATAATTAAAGGATTTTATATATGATTATTTCCACTGTTATTACGGTGACGTGTTTTTTGGTTATTATTTCGGATTTAATAAACGTACTGGCTGTTTTTAAATCGTGCAAGAGCGTAAAATGCAGTGTTATTTCAAGCAAAAAAGTCAGCGTTCGTGAAGATGGATACCTTGTGAGAGAATACTACAAAACCGAGATTTCATTTGAGCTTGAGGGAACATCTAAAACCGCCACTCTTGAAACAAGCACATTCTGCCAAAAAGGGCAAATGCTTAATTGCTGGTACTATCCCAAAAGAAATATAGTTTTTCGCAAGCGTGATATAAAAACCGTTCTTAACGGATATGCTATTCCGGCGTTTTCGGTGGGAGTTCTTTTTTTGTCGCTCAATTTGATTTTTCACATAACTTCTTTGGGCGGTTTGATAGTAAATAACAGCATCATTGTTATAGGAGTTATCTTGACAACTGTATTTGCGACTCTTGCGGTATGGTTTATATGGTATTCCGTAATAGCTTTTAGGGCGACCAAAAGTCCGCACGTTTCCGAGGTTAAAGCCGAGATTATCGATATAGTCAAAAAATCAAAGCGACACAGAGAGAATGTTCACGCAACGTTTTATCCCATATACAAATATAATTTGAATGGCTCTGAACATATTGTAAAATCAAAACTTGGCAGAGAATATCCCCCACGCAAAAACAGCAAAGAGAATATTCTCGTAAATGTAAAAAAAGGCAGTTTGGCAGAATTTAAAGATATTGGAGAATCGCTTATTTTGGGGATTTGTTTTCTTATAATCGCCGGACTTTTTATTTATGTTCTCGCATTTATGAAGTAGATTCTTTTTATTCTTAAAAATGAAAAACGAAAAAACAGTCGGAAAAATTTGCTTTCTTGGGAAAACCTTTTTTGAAAAAAAGGTTTTCCCAAACCCTTTCCAAAAAACTTTTTTTATGGTAGAGTAGGTTTATTTGATAATATGAAAACAAATCCGACTGCGGCGTTTGCAGTCGGATTTGTTTCAGTTTATAGAATGTTAGTTGAACCACATAAAATTTATATAGTAAAAGTTTTTTTTGCTTCTTTTTTTTTCAAAAAAAAGAAGAGAAAATAAGCAACAAATCGGAAATTCCTCGGGGCTGTTGTTTTTTCACAGCCCCACGCCCCTTCTCAAAAAACTTTAATTTTAAAAGTAACATTATTATTGGATGTGCGTATTATGATACAAAGAACTGAAAGAAAGCTGGCAAAGATTATGAGATGCAGATGCGTCACAGCAAAATGTATATTCTTTTTTGGGATGGGCGTAATGGTATGTTCGTTTTTTCCAAGGGGAGCAGCATTATTTTTAGCCGGATTGTGTATCATAATACTTTCGCTGATTATTAGTAGGTGCTTATATTAGGGAGGTCATGTTTTATGAAATTTATAGTTATCGACAATCCTCGATTTTGGAGTACGGTATTAAGACATTTTTTTAAAATAAAAAAGGTGAACAGCGAAGAGTCAGTCTAAAAAAAGAAGAGAGCAAAAACGAACGTTTCTGCTCTCAAATAATCACAGTTTCAAAGACCCTTTAGTTAGAAGTGGTTATCTGTGATTAGTTATATTATAACATCTTTATTGCATAGTTTCAATAGATATTTGAAAAAAATGAAGATTTTTGCTTAATTTACAGTTTGTTCATTAATTTTGTTGCATTATGTATATGCGTGATTGAAAAATCACGCATATTTTTTACAGCATAAGGAATAATATCAAAAATCATGAAAAAAATAATAAAAAATATGTTAATGTTTTGTTTCCCTATTGACATAGTAGGTCAATGGGTGTATATTATTATTACTGTAATTTTTTAGGAAAAGCGTTGGGTGATTCAAAATGATCATATCAAGCAAAGGTAAATATGCTGTAAGAGTTATGGCTCAATTGGCAGCCGATGGCGGTGACGGCAATTATATTCCGTTGAAACTGATTGCCGAAAAACAGCACATCTCGCTCAAATACAGCGAAAGCATTATGGCAAAATTGTCGAAAGCCGGATTTGTTGTTGCGGCATCAGGTAAAGGCGGTGGATATTGTCTTGCCAAAAAGCCGTCCGAATACCGTGTTTCCGATATTTTGCGTGCCGCCGATGAAACAATATCACCCGTATCATGTACAAGCGGTGCAGTTCCGTGCGAAAATATGGATACTTGCTGTACTTTCCCCATCTGGAACGAGCTTAATGACATGATAAACAATTTTCTTGACAGCAAAACACTTGCCGATGTTGTGGCGAATTTATAACAAGTGACGGAGGGTCAATTAAAATGTCAGATAATATTCTATCGGTTGAAAAGTTAAATGCAAGTATAAATGAAAAACATATTCTTCATGATGTCGATATTTCCATAAATAAAGGCGAAGTTCATGTCCTTATGGGGCCGAACGGTGCAGGAAAATCAACCCTCGGCAACGTTGTTGTCGGCAATCCCGCATATATTGTCGATTCGGGCAAAATAATCTTTGGAGGAAAAGATATAACCTCGTCAACACCCGATAAACGTGCCAAGGACGGAATGTTTATGTCATTTCAAAATCCCCCCGAAATAAACGGTGTTTCGCTCAGCTCTTTTTTGAGAACAGCCGTTGAGCAGAGAAGAGGAGAGAGAGTCAAAATTTGGGATTTTAAGAAAGAATTGAAATCGGCAATGAAACTTCTTGAAATGGACGAGTCCTATGCAGAGAGAGATCTTAACGTTGGATTTTCAGGCGGTGAAAAGAAGAAATCAGAAATTTTGCAAATGCTTCTCTTAAAACCGACTCTCGCCGTTCTTGACGAAACCGACTCCGGACTTGATGTAGATGCCGTTCGTCTTGTTTCCGCAGGAATAAAAGAGTATATGGAAAAGTGTGGCGGCAGTCTGCTTATCATAACTCATAGTACGAGAATTTTAGAGTCTATAAATGTTGATTATACACACATAATGATAAATGGCAGAATCGTTAAGACCGGAGATTCTTCTCTTGTTGATGAGATAAACCAAAACGGATTTGCAGAATATGAAATTTAAGGAGTAAACTACATTGGCTGAAAATATAAAACAGGTAACGGATATTGACCGCAGTATATATGATATTCGTGATGAGGAAAATGACGATTACCGCATGAAATCGGGACTTACTCCCGAAATAGTAGAGAGATTGTCACAAGAAAAAAACGATCCCGAATGGATGAAGGAATTTCGCCTGAAATCTTTGGAAATATATAATAAAATGGAAATTCCCGATTGGGGGCCGCCGATAGATGAGCTTGATATGGATAATATATCAACATACGTTCGCCCCAAAAGTGACATGAAAGCAAGTTGGGAAGATGTTCCCGATGATATAAAGGATACGTTCGAAAGACTTGGTATCCCTCAGGCGGAGCGTAAATCACTCGCCGGAGTAGGGGCTCAGTACGATTCCGAATTGGTTTATCATAATGTAAAAGATGAGGTTTCGAAACAAGGTGTAGTTTATACGGATCTTGAAAGTGCATTGAGAGGCCCGTTCGCCGAGCTTATACAGCAAAAGTTTATGCAACTTGTACCTCCGCAGGATCACAAATTCGCTGCTCTTCATGGTGCAGTATGGTCAGGCGGTTCGTTCGTGTATGTTCCTGAGGGAGTGCATCTTGATATTCCGCTGCAATCGTATTTTAGATTAAATGCAAAAGGTGCCGGACAGTTTGAACATACGCTTATTATAGTTGAGGATAATGCGTATCTGCATTTTATTGAAGGGTGTTCGGCACCTAAATATAATGTTGCGAATCTTCATGCGGGTTGTGTTGAATTGTATGTCGGCAAAAATTCGACTCTTAGGTATTCGACCATCGAAAACTGGTCTAAAAATATGTATAATCTTAATACGAAAAGAGCAATAGTTGAAGAAGACGGCAGAGTAGAATGGGTGTCGGGTTCGTTTGGTTCTCACACGTCTTATTTGTATCCCATGACGATTTTAAAGGGCGAAAATTCCAATATGGAGTTTACAGGAATAACATTTGCCGGCAACGGACAGAATCTTGACACAGGTGCAAAAGTAGTACACAATGCTAAAAATACGAGTTCTGTTATAAATACACGTTCTATTTCAAAGGACGGAGGAATAAGCACATACAGAAGCTCTGTTGTAATAAATCCACAGGCAAAAGGAGCAAAAGCGTCTGTTTCGTGCGAATCTCTCATGCTTGATTCTATATCGAGATCAGATACGATCCCGGCTATGGATATTCGTACAAGCGAATGTGATGTCGGCCACGAGGCGAGAATCGGCAGAATAAGCGATGCTCAGGTGTTCTATCTTATGTCGCGAGGAATGTCCGAGGAGGATGCCCGAGCAACTATCGTAAGCGGATTTGCCGAGAACGTTTCCAAAGAACTTCCCCTCGAATACGCTGTTGAAATGAATAATCTCATACGTCTTGAAATGCACGGGACATTCTGATTTGTTGGTTGGTTTTTTTATTCTTCTTTTTTTGAAAAAAAAGAAGCAAAAAAACTTTAATTTTTTTGATGTGGAGTTTTTAGTTTATGATTGATTTAAGTATAAATAAGGTGCCGTCACTCACTTGGCATTTTCTTAAAATGAATGATGCCCGTATAAAATGGCAGAACCCCACCGGCGGAGCCGAAATTTCCGCCGAAGGTGCAGACAGCCTATATTCTGCCGAAACTCAAGGGGAATTTGGAGAACTTTCCGAGTTATTCGACTCCGAGTATTCACGAGTATCTGTTTCCGCAAAAGAAAACGAAGAAAAAACAGCAAGAGTCTGTTTTGATGACAAAGGCGAAAGCCGAGTATCTGTGCTTTCCATAAATGCCGGAAATAACAGTAATTTGAATGTTTTTGTAATGCTTTCCGGAAGTGGTTCTCTTGTTCTTAAAACAGATACCGTTGTCGGAGATAATGCCAAAGTTAAAATTGTTTTTACTCAGTTTACCGATTCTTCGGGAAAATTGATAACCGACAGTACAGCAACAGTCGGCAAAAATTCCAAACTTTCGGAATTTCGATTTTTCCCCGGAACAGTTGGCACTTATGCTCAGTCCAAAGTGAATTTGAACGGAAACGATTCTCAGCTTTTGTCAAATACGGCATACCTTGCCGAGAAATCTCAAAAAGTAGATGTTAATTATGTGATAAATCATTTTGGCAAAAGAACTTCGTGCGATATTGCCGTAAACGGAGTTTTAAATGACAACGCTTCCAAAACATTCAAAGGAACCATAGATTTTAAGTGCGGTTCATCGGGGTCAGTCGGAACCGAAGTGGAGAATGTTCTTTTGCTTGGGGATAATATAGTCAATAAGACACTTCCCGTTATTTTGTGCGATGAGGAAGATGTTAACGGTAATCACGGAGCAACTATCGGCAGAATTTCAGATGAAACACTTTTGTATTTTGCCTCAAGAGGTATATCCGCCAAAGATGCCGAAAAACTTTTGGTGTTGTCGATTTCCGATGCTTTTTGTCGATTGGTCGATGATGAAATAACCACTAAAAATATCAAAATCAGAACCGAAGGTGAAATTTATGGGTAATTCAATTATCGAGCCTCACAGAGAAGATTTTCCTCTGCTGATGAGTCTTGATGCTGCGTATCTTGATAACGCTGCAACATCTCAAAAACCGTATTGCGTCATAGATGCCGAGCGTGATTTTTACAAAAGACTCAACAGCAACCCTCTAAGGAGTTTTTATGACCTCAGTATTTCCGCTACGGATTCTTACGAAAATTCGAGAGAGAATGTTCGCAAATTCATTAACGCAAAAAGCACAAAAGAGATTGTTTTTACAAACAATGCAACATCGTCTATAAATCTTGTTGCATACAGTTACGGTCTTTCAAATGTAAAAAAAGGGGATAGGATAGTTGTTGCAATATCCGAACACCATAGTAATATGCTTCCTTGGCAGATGGTAGCTCAAACAACGGGTGCAGAACTTGAATACATGAAATGTGATTCAGCCGGAGTTTATTCAGATGAAGAAATATATCGTTGTATTACACCGAATACCAAAATAGTTGCGGTTGCCGTTATTTCGAATGTCACAGGTTCAAAAGCTCCGATCGAAAAAATTATTTCGACAGCCCATGCAAATAATGCTGTTGTTATGCTTGATGGGGCTCAGTCAGTACCGCATACAAAAACCGATGTTCAGCAATTAGATGCTGATTTTCTCGCATTTTCTGCTCATAAAATGTTAGGGCCTATGGGCGTTGGCGTGCTTTACGGCAAAGAGGATTTACTCGAAAAAATGCCTCCTTTTCTGCGTGGTGGAGAAATGATAGAATCCGTTCGCCTTGACAGAGCAACATTCGCCGAGCTTCCACACAAATTCGAGGCAGGAACAGTAAATGCCGCCGGAGTTTTTGCTCTTTCATCTGCGATAGATTATTATAATAATGTTGGAATAGATAATATGGAGAGGCGAGAGCAGTATCTTACAAATTATGCTTATCAAAAACTTTCCAAAATACCTCATGTTAATGTGATTGGCTCGTCAGACCCGTATAATCATTCCGGAATATTGTCGTTTACGATAGATAATGTTCATCCTCATGATGTCAGTGCCGTTCTCAATCAAGACAATATTTGCATAAGAGCGGGACATCATTGTGCCCAACCTTTTTTGGCACATTTGGGAATACGTTCATCATCACGAGCAAGCTTGATGTTTTACAATACCGAAGAAGAAATAGATAAATTCGTGCAAAGTGTTGCGTCTGTACGAAAATTAATGGGATACGGAGATTAATTCAAATGAATAGCAGAAATTTTTATAACGAGGTTTTAACCGACCATAATATAAATCCGGCTCACAAGCGTGAAATCGAAAATCCGAATTTTGAGCTTGAGGGAGTAAACCCCAACTGCGGTGATGATATTATTTTGAAATTGCGTGTAGATGACGGCATTATTACAGACGGAGGATATGTCGGAGATGGCTGTGCAATATCGCAGGCATCAGCGGATATTATGCTTGATCTTGTTATTGGTAAATCGACAGAAGAAGCACGCAGACTCGCCGAGATGTTTTTCGGCATGATAAAAGGCACCGCCTCCGATGACGAAATAGAACAGCTCGAAGAAGCAGGAGCATTGAAAGATATTTCGCATATGCCTGCAAGAGTAAAATGTGCCGTATTGGGTTGGCACACTTTAGATGATATTATCGACAAAGTATGATTTTTTAGGGCTGATTAGCATGACTGTACTGGAGTATATACGCCGAAATAGAGCAGAGTTTTTCACATCTGTTTTTGTGTTGATAATTATGATAAGTGCCGGTATCGGTATAGGTTCGGGCATAGGCTATGCGATTGAAGGTACTCGAAAAGAGATTTCGTTAAAAAACACGCACGATTTCCCTGTCCGTGCCGAAACATCAGAAATTCCGGAAACATACGAAGAACCCAAAATTCCTGATATTCCGGAGATTCCCGAAACAATAGAGATTCCCAAACCCAAGCCGAAACCACCCGAAAAGTACATAATAAAAAATGTAGGTCACACAACGCAGTACGATGATTTAATAACCGGCTGTGAAATAGTCAGTACAAAGATAGTTTTGTCATACTACGGCAAAAAAGTTTCGTATGATGATATGCTGAAGCACCTCAAAAAAAGCAATTTGAAGCTAACCCGAAGAGGTCGTTTGTACGGACAAAGCCCCGATGATGCTTTCATAGGCGACCCAAAACAGCTCAGCGGATTCGGTTGTTTTCCTATGGTAATATGTGATATGATAAACAACCGCTATAAATTTGATGATATTTATGCCGAAAACACAACCGGCTGTCAGCTTGACGAGCTTATCGAAGATTATATAATAAATGATACGCCCGTCCTTATTTGGGTTACAGACAGCATGGTTGATGTAGGTGAGGGCGATTCGTGGTATTTGACAGACGAAAGAGGAAATATAACAAAAGAAAAATTCACATGGCCTCTCAACGAACATTGTGTTGTGCTTATGGGTTACGATAAAAATAATTATTATGTGTCTGATCCACTCTCTTGGAACGAATACTCTAAATATGATAAAAAAATCATAGAGAAAAGATACAAAGAACTAAAATACAGAAGTGTTGCTATTGTAAAAAAACTTTAATATTATTTTTTTTATTTCGCATATATACTTTTTTCCGGAATTTCAAATTCATGTTACAACCCATATTTTGTCGATTTAATATTAATTTTATTTGGAAGGAATGAATTATTCTCTAATGAAAGGCCATTTAAAAACAACCAAACTTCTTTCACTCGTACTTTCGCTTATGATGGTAACATCGTTGTTCACAGTGACAGGCATTACAGCGAGTGCCTATCCCACTCCCACAAACTGCAAAGTGGTATGGAACAAATTTAACAATGCAGTTGCCCTTATTTTCTTCGAAAACAACACAGAACCCTCCGCAACAGTGGACATTCCCACCGCAGTCGATACGATTGATACTCCTGACTGTACAAACAAAGGTTACATCTACCATGTTGCAACAATTGATGTTGCAGGCAAAAGATACACTTCCATAAATGTTGAAACACTCGATCAGCTCGGTCACAAGTGGGGTGATCCTGAGTGGACTTG
>CACXHC010000211.1 GCA_902767285.1 uncultured Ruminococcus sp. | reverse complement strand
GCCATCTGGTCGCCGTCAAAATCGGCGTTAAACGCCGTACAAACAAGCGGATGAAGTTTTATTGCTCTGCCCTCTACAAGAACAGGTTCAAAAGCCTGTATGCCGAGACGGTGGAGCGTTGGTGCTCTGTTGAGCATTACGGGGTGTCCTTTTATAACTACTTCGAGAGCGTCCCATACTTCGGGGTTTGAACGCTCCACGGCTTTTCTCGCCGCTTTTATATTCTGAGCTTTCTTGGTTTCGCAAAGTCTTTTCATAACAAAAGGCTTAAACAATTCAAGAGCCATTTCTTTAGGCAAACCACACTGATACATCTTCAATTCGGGGCCTACAACTATAACCGAACGTCCTGAGTAGTCAACACGCTTACCGAGAAGGTTCTGACGGAAACGTCCTTGCTTGCCCTTGAGCATATCCGAAAGGGATTTTAATGCTCTGTTGTTGGGGCCTGTTACAGGGCGTCCTCTTCTGCCATTGTCAATAAGTGCGTCAACTGCCTCTTGCAGCATTCTCTTCTCATTTCTTACAATTATATCGGGAGCCGATAATTCAATTAATTTACGCAAACGATTATTTCGATTAAGTACACGTCTGTAAAGGTCGTTGAGGTCGCTGGTTGCAAATCTTCCGCCGTCAAGCTGTACCATAGGACGAATATCCGGAGGAATTACCGGTATAACATCAAGTATCATCCACTCGGGACGATTGCCGGAAGATCTGAATGCCTCTACAACTGCGATTCTTTTAAGCAGACGAACTTTCTTTTGACCGGTAGCAAAATCAAGTTCCGTTTTAAGCGAATATGAAAGCTCGTCAAGGTCGATTTTTTGCAAAAGCTCTTTTATAGCCTCAGCACCCATGCCTACACGAACATCGTCCTCATACTTGTCACGCATTTCGGTATATTCCATTTCGCTCAAGCACTGACCCACCGTATACTCTCTTGCATCGCCCGGATCGATAACTATGTAAGACGAAAAATAAAGCACTTTTTCAAGATTTCTCGGAGAAATATCAAGCATAAGACCTATTCTTGACGGAGTACCCTTAAAATACCATATATGCGATACCGGAGCGGCAAGATTAATATAACCCATACGCTCACGTCTTACCTTAGCTCTGGTAATTTCGACACCGCAGTTTTCGCAAACTTTGCCTTTATATTTTACTCTTTTGTATCTGCCGCAGTTGCACTCCCAGTCTTTCTGTGGCCCGAAAATCTTTTCACAAAACAAACCGTCTTTTTCGGGTTTAAGTGTACGGTAGTTTATGGTTTCGGGTTTTTTAACCTCTCCACCTTGTTGACCATCATAAGCATAAGCCCAAGACTTGATTTGTTCAGGAGATGCAAGACCTATCTTTACCGAATTAAACGTTTTAAACGCCATAGTTCTCTCTCCTCCCTTAATTAAATATCATCATCGTCATTGTTACGAATATTACCTAACGTTTCGCTGAGGAATCTTTCAAAATCTTCGTCCTCGTCATCGTCATCTTCATCGTCTTCTTGCTTTATACCGAATCCGAAGCTAAATTCGTCCTCATCTACAATTATATCTTCTCTAAATCCATCATCGAAATTATCATCATCATAGAAGCTCTTATCGTAATCGTCACCGAAATCATCGTTCAAGCTGTCATGCGAGCTTTCACCGGAATCGTTTGCACTGCTGTTGTCTTTCTGTTCACCCGAGTTTTTACCGGGATATGCACTATTTTCAACAGCTTTGGGATTAGTTTCTTCGTCAAGATCCTGCTTGAGGTCGATTTCCTCACCGTTTTCGTCAATAACTCTAACATCAAGAGCAAGCGACTGGAGTTCCTTTATAAGAACTTTGAATGATTCGGGAATACCCGGTTTGGGGATATTTTCTCCCTTAACTATGGATTCATAAGTTTTAACACGTCCTACAACGTCATCGGACTTAACCGTAAGGATCTCCTGAAGCGTATAAGCTGCACCGTAAGCCTCCAACGCCCAAACCTCCATTTCGCCGAAACGCTGACCGCCGAACTGAGCTTTACCGCCCAAAGGCTGCTGCGTAACAAGCGAGTACGGGCCTGTTGAACGTGCGTGTATTTTGTCATCAACAAGGTGATGCAATTTCAAATAGTACATATATCCCACTGTTACGGGATTATCAAAATATTCGCCGGTTCTGCCGTCACGCATGAGCGTTTTACATTCCATTGATATTCCGCCCTTATTGAAGCACTCCTCAAAATCTATGGATTTCGGGTCTGCCGGAGGCGGAAGCTCATGGTTTTTGGCTTTTTCGGCAATTTCTTTATATATATCGAAAACGTCCTGTTCATGGGCCCCATCAAAGACCGAAGTCATAATTTTCCAGCCCAAAGCCTTAGCCGCATAGCCGAGGTGAACTTCGAGAACCTGTCCGATATTCATACGAGAAGGAACGCCCAGAGGATTCAGCACAATATCGAGCGGAGTACCATCGGGGAGGAAGGGCATATCTTCTTGAGGAAGGATTCTGGAAACAACGCCCTTGTTTCCGTGACGGCCTGCCATTTTATCGCCGACACTGATTTTTCTCTTTTGAGCTATATAACAGCGAACAACTTTATTTACACCCGGCTGAAGTTCCTCGCTTGTTTCTCTTGTAAACACTTTAACATCAACAATAGTACCGCTTTCGCCGTGCGGAACACGCAAAGAAGTATCACGAACTTCTCTTGCTTTTTCACCGAATATTGCTCTGAGGAGTCTTTCTTCTGCGGTGAGTTCGGTTTCGCCCTTAGGCGTAACTTTTCCGACAAGAATATCGCCTGTTTTTACTTCTGCACCGATGCGAATTATACCATCATCATCGAGATTTTTAAGCAAATCATCGTTAACATTAGGAATTTCTCTTGTTATTTCTTCGGGGCCGAGCTTTGTTTCTCTGGCATCGACCTCATACTCTTCAATATGGATAGAAGTATAGTAATCATCTCTAACCATTTTTTCGTTAAGAAGAACGGCATCCTCGTAGTTATATCCTTCCCACGTCATAAAGCCGATGAGGGCATTTTTACCGAGGGAGATTTCGCCGTTGTGAGTAGCGGGGCCATCTGCAAGGACTTCGCCTTTTTTAACACGCTGACCGATTTCTACTATCGGAATTTGATTTATACAAGTACCCTGGTTTGAACGCAGGAATTTTGTAACACCATGTTCAACGATTCTTGTTTTATCCTCTACAATTGTATCGTCTTCGGAATTTCTTGTTTTGTGGTCGTACTTAACTGTTATTTTGTCGGCACTTACGTTTACGACAACGCCGTCATCTTCGGCAAGAAGGCAAACGCCCGAGTCAACGCCGGCTTTATACTCGATACCCGTACCAACTATCGGAGCTTCGGTAACGAGGAGCGGAACAGCCTGTCGCTGCATGTTTGAACCCATCAAAGCACGGTTTGCGTCATCGTTCTCAAGGAACGGAATCATAGCTGTGGCAACGGATACAACCATTCTCGGAGATACGTCCATGTAATCGAAACGATTTGCGGAAAGCTCAACAAATCCATCTCTGTATCTGCCGTGAACTTTTTTTCTTACAAAGCGGTGATTTTCGTCAAGCGGTTCATTTGCCTGAGCAACAATAAACTCGTCCTCCATATCGGCGGTCATATATACAACTTCATCGGTAACGATGCCTGTTTCTTTGTCGATTTTACGGAAGGGAGCTTCTATAAATCCATAAGAATTAACTCTTGCGAAAGTAGCAAGATAAGATATAAGTCCTATATTCGGGCCTTCAGGAGTTTCGATAGGACACATTCTACCGTAGTGACTGTAATGAACGTCACGGACTTCGAATCCGGCACGATCTCTTGAAAGACCGCCGGGGCCGAGTGCCGAAAGTCTTCTTTTATGGGTAAGTTCGGCGAGCGGGTTATTTTGATCCATGAACTGAGAGAGCGGAGATGAACCAAAGAACTCTTTTATTGCCGCCGTAACAGTACGAATATTTATAAGTGATGCAGGAGTAATGCCTGAGAAATCCTGAGCCTGAAGTGACATTCTTTCACGCACAACTCTTTCGAGTCTTGAAAGACCGATTCTCATGTGATTTTGAAGAAGCTCGCCGACACAGCGGATTCTTCTGTTTCCGAGGTGGTCTATATCGTCTGTTGTACCTATGCCAACGGCGAGGTTATTCATGTAGTTTACGGAAGCGAAAATATCGTCTATTGTAATAGTATTGGGAACGAGGTCATTTCTTCTTCTTTTACACTCTTCGATAAGCTCTTCATTACTCATTTTTTGGTTTAAAATTTCCTGAAGAACATCGAAACGAACCTTCTCATCTATTTCACATTCTTTTTTTATATCGAAATCGACGTATTTTGTCATATCGACCATACCATTTGATATGATTTTAACGACTGTATCGCCGTCACCTTTTACAAAAATTTCTTTTACGCCGGCGTTTTCGAGTTCAAGAGCTTTTTGGCGGTTGATGACTTCGCCGGGTACAGCAAGAACATCTCCATCGCGGGGGTCAAGAACCGGCAGTGCAATTGTTTGACCGACAGCACGTTTAGACAAGCAAAGTTTTTTATTATATTTATATCTTCCGACTCTGGACATATCGTAACGGCGGGGATCGAAGAAGAGGTTATCGATATGTTGTGTTGCGGTTTCCACCGTAGGCGGTTCAGAGGGGCGAAGTCTTTTGTAAACTTCCAGCAAGCCATCTTCTTTGCTTGAGCAGTTATCTTTAGCGATAGTTGTTTTCATTCGGTCATCGTCACCGAAATACTCAAGTATTTCCTCCGAGGTACCGAGTCCCAATGCTCTAAGGAAGGCAGTCACAGGAATTTTTCTGTTTTTATCGATTCTTACATAGAATACATCATTGGCATCTGTTTCGTATTCGAGCCATGCACCTCTGTTTGGTATAACAGTTGATGAAAAAAGCTCCTTACCTGTTTTATCATGATCCATTTTGTAGTACACGCCCGGACTTCTTACGAGCTGCGATACTATAACACGTTCGGCACCGTTTATTACGAACGTACCGCTTTCTGTCATAAGCGGAAAATCGCCCATATATATGTCGCCGGGAGCAATATCTCCGGTTTCGGTATTTATGAGATGGACTTTAACCTTTAGCGGAGCCGCATACGTTGCATCTCTCTCTTTACACTCGATAACACTATGCTTAGGATGTTCAACGTCGAGGAAGTAATCAACAAAATCGAGTTGATATTTTCCTGAATGATCTGAAATACCCGATATATCTCTAAAGACCTCTCTCAAGCCTTCCTTAAGGAACCATTCGTATGATTTCTTTTGAATCTCGATCAAGTTAGGCATTCCGATTACTTCGTCTATTTTTCCGAAGCTCATGCGGGTGGTACTTCCGAGTTTTACAGGCTTTACTTTCACCATAGGCTTACTGTCACTCCTATCTTGTTATTTGTACAAAAAGCACATTCAGCTAAAAAAAGAGTAAAAAAATCACGCAAATTCACTTTTGTATACTTGCATAAATTTCTTTGCGAAAATTACCTCCACTTAGTGCATTTGCGATATGTTTTTCATTTTTTTACTTTTCCCCAGCCCGAAAGAGCTATTTTGATACATTTTTAAATTATACATTATTTCCATTGATTTGTCAAGCCCTATTTTATCTTTTTTTATACTTTTTTAAAAAAAATCACCTCTCCTGAGCTGTACTTTGCCACAAACGCTCGGCTCGGGTTGCTTTTTATGCTGTTTTCGAGCTTTCACTATTCTTTTTCTCTTCTTTTTTTGAAAAAAAAGAAGCAAAAAAACTTTAATTGTATAAATTTTATGCTTTTCATCTAATTTTCTATGGTCGTAAACAAATCCGACTGCAAACGCCGCAGTCGGATTTGTTTCCATCGTATTGAGTAAATATTTTTTACAATTAAAGT
>CACXHC010000210.1 GCA_902767285.1 uncultured Ruminococcus sp. | reverse complement strand
TGCTTCTTTTTTTTTCAAAAAAAAGAAGAGAAAAAATAAAAAATCCAACTGCGGTACGGTGCAGTTGGATTTTTTTTAGTTTATAAGTATTATTTAATTTTTAAAAATCCCCACTTTTGATTACTGCCGCCATGATCATTATAAACAACTAATTCAGCACCAAAATGTTTGGGATCTCCGGTACACGCAAGCAAATTACTGTTTTTATACTGAGAACTTAACAGCATACCGCTATGTCTTGCAACAATATGATATAAGCCTTCTTCTTTTGTAGGAACTATTTTCCAATGCTGATTATATCTGCCATTGCGTTCCCATTGAATAACCTTGGTTTTCGACTCCATAGAGCCACCTGCTACATCTATCAATTTTTTGGAATGTATAAACTCAAGTTCGTAAAAGCCGTCCTCTCTTTCAATAACACGAATCATTTGATTAGTTGCACCAAGGTCATACCAGAGCATTAAGGTTGCTCCATCTTCGGTAGAGCCTTCAGCACAATCGATAACAAATCGGTTGCTTCTTGAGATAGGCGAAACAATAAAATATATACCTTCTTCAATTTCTGGGGTTACAACAAACATTATAAAAAACTCCTTTCTTTATTTTTACTCATATTCGATAGTTGCCGGTGGTTTGCCGGTAATATCATAGACGACACGATTAACGTGTTTGACTTCGTTGACGATTCGAGAAGAAACTCTCTCAAGCGTATCATAGGGGATACGGGTAATAGTTGCGGTCATGAAATCGACCGTGTTAACGCTGCGGAGAGCAATCATATAATCGTATGTACGGTAATCGCCCATAACGCCAACGCTTCTGACATTGGTAAGAACGGCGAAATACTGATTTGCCTGTTTGTTTATGCCGTCTTTTTCGAGTTCCTCACGGAAGATATAATCTGCATCACGCAGAATATCGAGTTTATCTTTAGTTATATCTCCGATTACTCTTATAGCGAGTCCCGGCCCCGGAAACGGCGGACGGTCTACAAGTCTGTCAGGCAGACCGAGTTCTCTTCCAACGGCTCGCACTTCGTCTTTGAACAGGTCACGCAGAGGCTCGATAATTTCCTTAAAATCCACATGGTCGGGAAGTCCTCCAACATTGTGATGACTCTTTATTGCAGCCCCCTGACCTTTTCCGCTTTCGACTACATCGGGATATATCGTGCCTTGAACGAGAAAATCAACCGTACCTATTTTTTTTGATTCCTCCTCAAAAACGTTAATGAATTCCTCACCTATGATTTTTCTTTTTGTTTCGGGGTCATCAACGCCGGCGAGTTTAGACAAGAATCTATCTTCGGCATTAACTCTGACAAATTTTGATTTAAACCGCTTGCCGAAAATTTCCTCGACTTCATCGCCCTCGTTTTTTCTCAAAAGACCGTGGTCAACAAAAATGCAAGTGAGATTTTCGCCAACGGCTTCGTTGAGAAGAGCCGCCGCCACAGACGAATCCACACCGCCCGACAACGCACACAAAACTTTGCCATTACCTATTTTATTACGCAAATCCGAAACGGTTTCTTTAACGAAAGATGACATTTTCCAACTGCCTGAACAACCGCATATTTTTTTGACGAAATTATCGATTATTTTCAAGCCGTTGACCGTATTGTTAACCTCTGCATGAAACTGTATTCCGTAGAAATTTTTTTGAGGATTTTCGATTGCCGCATTTTTGCACGAATCCGTTTTTGCTATTGTACGAAATCCCTCGGGCAGAGATTCAACTCTATCGGTGTGCGACATAAGACAAATGTTGCTTTTTCCGAATCCATCAAAAAGCGGTGATTTTTCAAACAAGACTTCGGTTTCGCCGTATTCTCTTTTGTCGGCACACTCAACAGAACCGCCGAGAGTGTGAGTCATTAACTGCATACCGTAGCAGATACCCAAAACAGGAATACCAAGTTCAAAGATTTTTGGGTCGCACACGGGAGCGTTTTCTCCGTAGACGCTTGCAGGGCCTCCCGTAAATATTACACCCTTTGCTCCTCTCGACTTTATTTCTTCGGCAGATATGTCATGACGAACAAGCTCGCAGTAAACGTTACACTCACGAACTCGGCGAGCTATTAGTTGATTGTATTGTCCATAAAAATCAAGTATTATGATTAATTCTTCTTTTTGTTTCATTTTTATTTCCTCTTTTCTTCTTCTTTTTTTTGAAAAAAAAAGAAGCAAAAAAAACTTTAGTTTCGTGTCCGCTTGCTTTTGCGGTGCCGTTAGTTTGTATTTTAGGTACGCAGATGTATGCTGATTGTCATACAAACTAAAGTGCGTATCGCCAGCAGGTGCAACCTGCCTTCTTTTTTTTGAAAAAAAAAGAAGCAAAAAAAACTTTTACTATATAAATTTTATATGCTTTAACGAACATTCTGTAATTAGCAAATAAATATTTTTTACACAATTAAAGTTTTTTGGAAAGGGTTTGGGAAAACCTTTTTTT
>CACXHC010000209.1 GCA_902767285.1 uncultured Ruminococcus sp. | reverse complement strand
CGGTTTCTTAATTTTTTTAGAAAAGGGATTCTGTAAAGTGTTGACTAAATTTTATTAAAATAGTATAATTAACATTGATTACAAAGAAAGGCACCGCAATAATGAAAAACAATTTTAAAGTGGCTTTGTGTGGAATGATTACAGCATTATCGATTGTTTTTATGCTTATCGGCTCATTATTCTCGGTACTGGTTTATTGTTCGCCAATATTAGCCGGAATCTGTGTGGCAATCGTTGCAGAAGAATTTGGAGCAAAGTATGCCGTATGTGTATATTGTGCTGTTTCGGTTTTGGCGATGGTTTTAGTGTCAGATAAAGAAGAAGTGATAGTTTTCTTACTTTTGGCGGGATTCTATCCAATACTGAAATATAAGATAAAAAAACAAAAAATTTTTATAAGAATCGCTATAAAAGCACTATACATTAATTTAATGTGCAGTGCGTATTATTTTATTGCTATTACGTTTTTGGGAATTCCCAAAGAAAGTTTCGGAACAAATACTGTTTTTATTGTGGCAATAGCAAATTTTGTAATGTTTACTTATGATTTGGCATTGAGCCGATCAATAGAAATCTATAAACTTAAAATCCAAAATAAATTATTAAAAAAATAGTGAAAGGAAAATTCAATATGAAAAGAATTGGTTTTATAGGTGCAGGAAATATGGCAACGGCAATAATAGGAGGGATTCTCCGCAGCGGATCAGCTGACGGCGAGCATATCACGGTTTTTGATGTTCTTCCCGATAAGCTTGAGTTACTCGCAAAAGAAAAAGGAATACAAACTTCCGATAGTGCCGAAAACGTCGTTAAAAATTCTGATATAACTGTTCTTGCGGTAAAACCTCAGAATTATTCCGAAGTTCTCGAAAATATAAAACCGGCAGTGACCAATGAAAAAGTGCTTGTTACTATCGCAGCCGGAATATCTACCGATTATATCGCACATGCAATCGGAACAGATTGTCCGATGGTTAGAGTTATGCCAAATACTCCGTTATTGCTTGGAGTAGGTGCAACAGCCCTCAGCAAAAGAAATATTTCAGACGAGGATTTCGAATATGTTTATAATATGTTCTCTGCCGGAGGAGTAACAGCAATTCTTGACGAATCTCAAATGAACAGTGTTATAGCGGTAAACGGAAGCAGTCCGGCATATATTTATCTTTTTGCAAAAGCTATGGTCGATTATGCTGTTAAAGAAGGTATAGACGAATCCGAAGCATTAAAACTCGTTTGTGCAACACTCAAGGGAAGTGCCGAGATGCTCGAAAAATCGGGCGATACCCCTGACACTCTCATAAAGAAAGTATCTTCTCCTGGCGGAACAACACTGAAAGCTCTTGAAAAACTTGAGGAGAAAGATTTCTATAATTCTGTACTGGAAGCTATGGACGCTTGTACCAAAAGAGCCAACGAGCTTTCAAAATAAATTCATAAAGTAAATTCAAACAACATATTCTTTTAGTAAAAAAGATTTCTGAAAGGATATGTTGTATGAAAAGTTTAGTAATATCACTTCCGCAATCCGTAGAACAGTCAGAAACAATATCGTTAAAATACCGTTTAAAGATGTTCTTCCGTCAATATGGACTTGTTATATTTTTCCTTGTTCTTATAATATCAGGAATGATTCTCGGAACTATTAACACGGTATCGTCAGCCCCCGAAAAATTAAATAATACAGACAAGTTGTTTTTATCTGTTCCGATTTCATTTGTAAAGAAAACTCCGTTTTCAGTATTTGCAGATTCGTTTTCGGCATCATTTGTTTGTGTAGCGGCGTTATGCTTTTTTTCGTTATCGCCGGCCGGAATTCCGGCAATTCCCGTGCTGGTATTCTTTAAAGGATACGAGTATGGCGTTTTTGCCGGATACCTTTGCATATCACAGGGATTTTCGGGATTAGCTTATTTTTTATCTACGGCATTTGCAGGAATTTTTTTGTCATCTTTGGCTATAATTTATTTTGCTCAATATTGTATCGGATTTTCGTTTTCGATACTTCTCGCAGTTATCGGCGGAGATTCAGCTGTACCATTGAAGAAAAAGTTAGTACAATTATTTCTTAATGGTGCATATTCTCTTATTATTATAGTTTTCTCATCTCTTACCGATACTTTGCTTTATTTTATTATAGGAAAATTGTTTCCTTAAAAAAGAAGGTGTCTTATGACCGGTAGAAGGGCAAATCCCGATGCTGTATCCGGAAAGCCAATGCGAGCGGTTCAATTTTTTAATCTTTATTTTGCTAATTTTGGTCATATCGTTTTGGCAAATTTACTTTTTCTTCCTTTTAATCTTATAGCAGGAGGCTATATTTATTTTGTATACAGATTAATGGACGGAATAAATCTTGCAACAGCATCTCCGGCATTGATTTTTTTGAATATAGGTATGTCGGGAGTTACTATTATATGCAGATATATTTATTGTGAAAAAGAGTACAATATTATTAAAACGTTTATTAAAGGATTAAAAGAGAATTTTCTTAGATTTTTTATTAATGGAGTAATATTAAGCATTATTACGGCAGTCAGTTATCTTTCAATAGCTCTTTATTATAATGGTACAAAAACAAGCGTTATTTTTTGGATTCCGCTTATTATAACCATACTGATAACTTTGGGAATCTCTTTTGCGTCATATTACATGAACATAATGACGGTCACCCTTGATATTCCTCTAAAAAATACATATCGCAATTGTTTTTTATTTTCGTTTGGAGAATTAAAAAACAATTTGTTAACAACAGTTGCTTTATTAATTCTTTCGGCGATTGTTTTTTCGGTATTATTTATGGCGAATAATTTGTGGGTGATTTTTTCGGTTATTATATTTTTGCAGATTTTTATTTTACCTTCGACAATTCAATATATAATAACGTTTTACGTTTATGACAGCATGGTTGATATTCTTGATGAAAATAAAAAGAATTATGACGAAAATAAGAAAAATCAGGAGAAAATTCAAATTAACGAACAGGAGGCAGAGGAGATCTCCGACTTTATCTCCGATACAAAAGATGAGTATATTTTCTATAACGGCAGAATGATAAAACGTTCGGAAGTAGAAAAAATGCTTAATAAATCGAATCAGTAAAAGAAGTGATATAATGATATTCATAACAGGCGATTGTCACGGAAATTTCAGCAAACTTAATAAATCAAATTTTCCCGAACAAAGTCAAATGACAAAAGACGATTTTGTTATTATTTGTGGTGATTTTGGTATAATATGGGATACAAAAGTTTCAAAACAAGAATTAAATTGGCTTGACTGGTTTGATAAAAAATCTTTTACAACTTTGTTCGTTGACGGGAATCATGAAAATTTCGACAGACTAAACACCGAATACGAAATTGTTGATTTTCATGGTGGAAAAGCCCATAAAATAAATGATTCGATATACCATCTAATGAGGGGAGAAATTTTTGAATTGCAAAATCAAAAGTTTTTTGCTTTTGGCGGTGCAGCCTCTCACGATATTAAAGATGGCATTATATCAAAATCGGATTTTAAAACCAAAGAACAATTTAGAAGGCGTATTAGTCTTTTAAGGAAACAAGGAAAAGAGTTCAGAGTCGAACATATATCATGGTGGAAAGATGAACTTCCAATCGATGAAGAATACGAAAATGCAAACAAAAATCTTAGAGCCGTAAGTAATGAGGTGGACTACATTATAACACACTCTGCACCGCAGTTGATTATAGATGAATATTTTCCGAAATTTTCGGCATCTTCCGATAAATTAACTCTGTACTTCAATGATATAATGAATAGTGTAAAGTTTAAAAGATGGTTCTTTGGACATTATCATGCAGATATTGATTTCAATGAATCTTTTTCAGTGCTTTTAAAATCTATAAAACAAATTGTATAAAAAGAAGTGTGAATCAAATGGATATGAAGTTACAAAAAGAACCCTTTGACGCCATACAAACCGGTTTCAAAACAATAGAACTGCGTCTTTATGATGACAAAAGACGTAAACTGCAGAAAGGCGATACAATCGTATTTTCGTGTTTAGAGGACAACACTAAAACTATACAAAAGAAGGTATCTAAAATTCATGTTTTCTCCAATTTTGCCGATTTGTATTCTAATTTACCTTTGCTTAAATGCGGTTATACTCCGTTTACTCTGCAAAAAGCATCTGCCAACGATATGAGGGAATATTATACAGATGAACAGCAGAAAAAATATGGAGTAGTCGGAATAGAATTAGATGAAGAACCGCTTCAGCGTTTTACATCAGCTCAAACCGGAAAAATGCCGTATTGTTCTTCTTACGAAAAAGCTTTTGAAGAAATAAAAAACATGAAAAAAGAAAGTCATTGGATGTGGTATGTATTTCCGCAAATAAAAGGACTTACTCCCGATCCCGTTACAGAGTATTACGCTCTTAAAAATAGGGAAGAGGCAGAAGCATTTTTGAATCACCCGGTTTTAGGCAAAAGATTGAAAGAAATAACCCAAGCTCTTTTGGATACTGAGGCGTATGATCCCGTAAGTATTTTTGGATATACCGATTCGTACAAATTAAAATGGTGTATGACTCTATTCAGTGAAATATCTTCGGAAGAAGATGTTTTTTCTAAGGTTTTGGAACAATTTTGTATGGGATTAAAAGATAATAAAACTGTGCAAATACTTTCAACATTTAATTAATATAATTTTACTTCCGGACTAATAAAGATATTAAAAGTATAATTATTTTTCACATATTTATATCCTAAATTTTGTTTTTTTTGTTGACAAGAGTATGAATTAAGGTGTATAATTATTGTAAAGAAAAATAACAAGAGTTCTGATAATTAAAATAATCAGAGAGGAGGACAATAACAATGAGTATAATGCGAAAATGGTTTATTTCTGAAGAGGAAAAAGAAAAGTATATCAACATACTCACAAATGAACTTGTCACTTTGAGAACAAAGTCAAATATCTCTCAGGAGGAGTTGGCTAATATACTCGGTGTTACAAGACAAACTTATGGAGCAATTGAACGCAGAATCAGAAAAATGTCATGGAATACTTATCTCTCACTCATCATGTTTTTTGACAATAATGTAAAAACACATCAGTTACTTCGTGTTCTCAATGCTTTTCCTGCGGATATTCTGAAACGTTTTAACGATGATGAAGATGTTTCCACCATTGATATGGGAAAGATTTTTGGCGATAATTCCGATAACGTGCTTTCTCAGCTTGATGATGCTGCTCTGCATTCTATCCGTACACTCATAATGATAGAGTATGCAAGATGTACTCAAACTCCAGGCGATGCAGTTATAAAGTCATTTGATGGTATTTCTTTTAAAATCCAGCCACAAACAGATGAACAAGATGCTAAAGCCAATGATGCTATTGAAGCGATCCGTCAAAAGAGAAAAAATCGTTGATGACTAATAATGAAATTCGAGCCTGCGTTAGGAATTTTAAGGCTAAACATTCTGTGAAAGAACTGAGTTATGATGTTCTTTGCGATATTGCCGAACAAATAGGATTTACAGTTGTTGAGTTCGGTGACAATACTTTAGATAACGAACCGTCAAAAATACTCATTGACGTTCTTTCACTTAAATCTTTTGCGGCAAATTCCAGAGGTTTTACTTATGCAGGCGGAGACTATCGCTTGATTTTTGTACAAAACAGTTTGTCGGATAAGGAAAAAGTTATTGTTTTATCTCATGAATTCGGACACATATGTTGCGGACACCTTAATAAAGCCAATAAACCGGGACAGGATGTAAAAGAAGAATATGAGGCAAACGAATTTGCTCATTATTTGATAAAAAGTTGTTCAGCCGGTAAAGTCAAGAATAAAAAAGTCGTTATAGCGGTATTTACAGCAGTATTAGTTTTGGCTGTATCTTTAGGAGTCACTTTTACAGCATACAATAACAACAAATACTACGAAAACTATTATGTGTCGGCAAAAGGAGAAAAATTTCATAAACAAGATTGTCCGTATATTGCCGGAAGAAAAGGTGTTCACAGGTTGACTAAAAAAGAGTACAACAGTGGAGATTATTCACCCTGTAAACATTGTTTGCCAGAATTAAACTCCCAATAGCAATTTTTCTTGATTGCTATTGGGAGATTTCTTTTAAGAAAAAACAAAAAAATTCTATTGACAAATCAAATCAAAAGTAGTAAAATATTGTTGCTGACAAAATTTTTTTGCTAGTATGGCTCAGTTGGTAGAGCAGCGCATTCGTAATGCACAGGTCGTCGGTTCGAGTCCGACTACTAGCTTTAAAAAATAAGAACGGTTTGAATGGCATATTCAAATCGTTCTTATTTTTTTGTCTTGATTGTGATTTTTTAATACTGGTATTTATTCAAATCAAATGTAGCCAATTCTTCTACGGGAAATGTGATTTTTACTAATCCAATGGAAGAATATAGTCCGTCTATCTTTTTAAATTCGTGAAGTATTAGATTGCTTGCCTCAAAGAAAGCATTGTCATTATCTTCAGAAGTCAAAGCTATGGTACAATGCGGAACCCAGCTGTCCGGTTGATACCATTCCCAGCCCTTTGCATCAAATTCTTTCATTAGATTATGAAGCTCGTTTTGTAAATCATACATACTTCTCGTCATTGTCGGCGATAAAAAAATAGTTTTGGTGTCGTTAAACATAGCTACGGAATCCAAAAACGCAGGAAAAACCTTATGCTTTTTTACAAATTGAGCAAGCAAATCTAAGCATTTATTTTCGTCGACATCATTAAAAATTGCCAGTGTAATATGAGGTCTTGTTTTCCACTCCAAATATTTGGTACTCAACCCGGCATCAGCAACTTTTTGTGCAAGATTCATTATCTTTTTTTCTGTTTCTTTGTCAAAATACATCTCAATTGCGTATACCATTTTTAGGCTCCTTTTTTTATTATAAGATGATGAAAAAATGCAATTTCTCGAAATGTTTGCATTTCTGAAACACGCATTTCAAGCTGTAATTCGGTTGCCACGATGTTTCTCTTCAACAAAAATACAGCCTATAAATGGTGAAAAATCGAACTCTTCCGAAATTTCATCTTTTTCTGTAAAAGTACAATATCCGACAACCTGATCTTCATTAATAGCAATAAACACTCTTTCCCAATTATAAAATTTATTTATTTTCATTATTTCGGCTAAATACCGTCCGCCTTCCCAAGAACAGTTATTTGCGAATTGAATGGTTTCGTTCCACCGACTATGAGTATTTGTTATTGCTAAAATTTCCAAATTTTTATATCCTTCAATGAATTATCAATCAACATCGTATGAAACGCTCTCGGTATAGTACGAAGTATTAAATATATCGTTTATTCTGTAATAGATATAAGTATTTCCGATTTGTTCCGAAACATCTTCATACGAAACATCGAGTTTATCACCAACAGTAATTTTAACGTCATCACGAGTAATAGTTTTTACAAAATTCATATCTTTATCATAAATATCATACTGAGGACTGATTACATCACCCTTCTGTATTTGATTTAATCCTTTTGTGGAAATCAATTTGTTACTGTATACAGGGCGAACACCTGCAACATATCCGTCCGGATTTTCCGAATCCCAAGCGATAATTATTTCGGATTCTTTATCATTGTAGATACATGGAACATATCCGCTTGTGAGAAAATAATTATCTTTTTCAAATCTTTCTTCAAAGAAAAACGGAACTATATATCCGTCAAGAGCGACCCATTTTTGGTCATAGCTTACCGAAATATTTCCTTTATCATCAAGTTCGTAGTAATCATCTTCTCCAAAATCAATATAATGATCGTCATAATCGGCAATACAGTTAAGAGCTATATTTGTAATGGAATCCCATTCTTCATCTGAAAGCTCCAAAATATAGTTATCTACCGATTTTTTTATTTCAAGCTCATTGTATTTATATGTATTTTCGCTGTAATATTTATCGCTATATTTTTTGTATTTTGATTTATCGTAATAATCATCGGGCAACTCAAGATCGTCTATAAAATCAAACCAATCGTAATCATCAAAACAATCCTCGTCTATTTCATCATCAAGGATTATTTGACCGAGTGCCATAATATTTGCAAAAATATCTATAAAATCATCAAAACAAATATCGTCGTCTATGTAATCGTAGAAATCCTCAATATCATCAACGTGTGATAAATCATAATATGGATAGTAAATCGAAAGACCGTTGTCGCCTTCTCCGTTATCGGTTGCGGAAAAATAAACGGTTGCGTTTGAAAGTGCCGATTTTAGTGCTTCGTTATTATCGGCTTCGGCAATAGAATAAAGGTCAACGTAATCATCTTCGGAAACCATTTCTTTTAAATGGGAGCGTTTTTTCGACATACTTTTGAAATCGCCTTCGGTCAAAATGTTGGTATATGATACAGACATTTCGTTTATAATAGGCAAAAGTTGAGAAACGACAATTTCGTTGTCAAACATACCCAAAGTTGAATATGTTGACGGATCGTAATCGTATGCTTCTTTTATGTATGTATCAATGATTAACTTTCCCATTTCGATTGTTGATATTGACGGAGAGTTTGAAAGCTCTGCAATAAAATCTTTGTAATACCAGCCACAGCCCGGCTCGGATTCCTGAGATGCGATTAAGTATTTGGTGTACGGAGCAACTGTCAGGCAAGTTTCAAGACCTCCCATAAGACAAGCATCAAAACCAATGAAATCATATGTTTGTCCGGCTTTTTTAAGTGCATTTCCTAAAGAGGAAAGACTCATCATATCATCGCCGTGTTTTTCGTCATATCCGAAACCTCCGGCAGAACCACCGCCGTGATTCCACAAAATAAGCCCGTATCTGTCAGCAGGATAATTCGTACACGAGTATGTAATAAAATCGGTGAGAGTTTTTTCATCGCTCATTACTTTATCACCGACCGAATCATCAACCAATTCAATCGTATTTTTTGTAACTCTGAATCGCTGACATTTGTCACCCAAAACGCTATAATTGTGCCAATAGTAAGAACCGCCTGTCTGTACTATGATATTCACGCTTTCGTTGCCGTTGTATCCTTCAATCATCTCACGAAGATCGGCAGTAGCAAAACCGGCGTCGCTTTCTAAGTCCGAGCCACAGAGATATACCATCAAAGTATATGTACTGCTGTGGTCGTATTCGGCATAATCGGTTGTATCCTCGATAACGAGATCATCTATCTCATCAAAGAAACACCCCGAGAATAAACTTAACATTAATGCAGCTACTATAACAGTTGAAATGTATTTTTTTTTTGTACATACAATTATCCTCCCCTTGTATAAAAAGATTATCAATTCTATTATACAAATGTTGTGAACATACCCCAACCGT